>JBFMFJ010000036.1:0-16009 GCA_040752235.1 Candidatus Zixiibacteriota bacterium
GGGAACCTATATTGACGATTCTCCCTTTTGATTCAAGCAACATCGGCAGGAAGGCATTAACCATGCGATACGGCCCAAAAACATTGACATTGAAAATGTTGTACAGTTCTATATCGGTCCAGGACGGAATCATACCCAGTTCCCCAAGCCCGGCATTGTTTACCAGACCGTACAATCCGGTACTGTGATTATTAACAAATTCTACTGCCTGACTGATTTGCTCCGTGTCTCTGACATCAAGTCCGATCGGAATTACATTTTCAATTTTACCAAGAGCGTCCAGATCATTGTCCTTGCGGGCGGTGCCATAGACTATATGCCCTCGTTCTGCAAGATATTTTACGAGGTAGTTGCCGATTCCCGTGCTCGCCCCGGTGACCAGCACCGCCCTTTTCGAGTCACTTGTCATGTTGCATCCCTTATTTCGTGGCGCCATCGGTCGGAGTTTTGTCTTTCAATGATTTGTCCCCGGTTAACGCCGATTTTTCCTATCTTTACGTAAATAATGCAGGAAAAGTTTAGGCGTAATAATTACCGCAACAATGCAAATTTTTTATATATTATTCAACGGCCGGGTTGAGTGAATGGTACATAGCGTCGTCCGCACCAAAAAATCACAACGACGGGATTTTGAGCTTATCGCATCCTATTGCTATAAGAGACATTAGTGTGATAGGCGTGTGTCTTTAGCAGAGTATTTAATTGATTGTATTTAATAACCGCATTAAACCCGCCATATTATTATTGATGGGGGAATTATCCACTCACTCGACGACCACGATTTTTGGTTTGGTATACTGCGGCGTCGCAAAATGAATAATGAGGTGTAAAATTACCGAGGAATTTTCTTTCGAGACATTCAGGAGCGCATGCCCTGATTGAAAATAATCGTCATTTTTGTTTTTTCGGCACCACATGCATTTTGCCTCGAGGACTATGAAATCCTGGCGAAAAACTTCCCTGGGCAATTTCAGGCGGAATTTAATAGTGCGTCCTTTCGTGATCGGTTTTATGGTGCAAATCCGGGCGCCATCAATACTGATATCAGCCAGTATTCCCAGCTGTCTGTAGCCGCGGAATTCATAAATGGGGAGAGGGTTCTCGAATTCATACCTGACCGACCTTCGGCGGTTCTCCATCTCGGCGGTTTCCACGTCCGGCACGCTCTCGTCACCCCAGTTGCATAGCTTGAAACCGAGAATCATATAGGATATCAGATTCATATCTATACCGGATGCCTGCAGTAAAAAGCCGGATTCCCAATGACCGGCCGCAACATTCTTGCGGCACCAGCGGCACTCGGCAGAGAAATAGATTTCTTTATAGCCCATGATATCTGTTTCCAGATTGATGCGGCATTCAAGTATTGTACCGGGTTTGATGGCCTGATCGGTAACAAGCTTGACTCCGTCAATAGACATATTGGCCAGGCTTCCTATCGGTTGTCCGGTCACTTCGTCATAGACGGTGATGTACTCATCGGGAGCGCGCCTTTGGCTTTTTCGACGATCCATATCTAAGATGTTAAAAAGGATTCTGACTAAAAATTATCCTGATTATATATATCGGCAGATGCGGCCACAAACTGAAACCATGAGACCGATGACAATATCTCATTGTCTTGTGCAAAAATGTAAGATTAAATCCGCCAAGGAATTATTTGGCGGAGACTCACGAGTTTAGTATTTTCGCAGCATAAATGACTGATTAACTCACAGGTCGAGACATGGGGCTGGCCGCTGTGCGCCGGAAAATAATGGCGAGTGACCAGGTTGCAGCCGGGAATGTCACCGCCCAGAGCGCCCCAAGCCAGATCATCCAGTGCCAGTACATCTGCAATGCTATAAATGGAAGAATCAATCCGTTTGCTATCAGGAACCAGCGTGCCGCCCGTTCGATACCCCTGCCGGTGTAAACAAATGCGGCGAAGAGTGTGGACAAGCTCATAAAGCTGTAACCGAGAATGTCAACGGCATACAGGAAGGAATCGAAGGGCACGAAAAGAAACTGCTCCATGCCGGCTATCCGGCCTTCGGCCAGACGTGGTGCTACCCAGGTGAGCTGCACATAATAGTTGATACTTATCAGGACGGTGTAAACAGTGGCAAACGCAACGGATATATGACTCCAGATTTTCCTGTCGGGCGATGACACCTGATGAATACTCACCGCGAGCACAAGAAACGAGGAGCCCAAAAATAAAGACGGGGTGAGAAGGATGATCAATCCCAGCGGCGTGCTTGAACTCTCAGGCCCGCCGGCAGAGCCCAGCCATCCCAACCACTCGGCTATCTGCGCGATTACGTAAAAAAGACTAAAAAAAGTGGCGAGAACGGCGGACCAGAATCCGACCGACCTTGTTGATGGTGTTATTTCCTTAAGCATGGTTTTATCTCTCCTGCGCTATTATAGTATTTATGCCGGATACATTTTATCTCGGTTGTTGCATGAAAAATGTTTTTATACTCCTTGTTTCTGAATTATAAAGTGCGGCTAATAAAACAACAATAGAATTTTCATTGAAATCGTTGTATATAAAAGATAAATAATAAGCACTACTTTTAGTAGTCAAGCAGTATTCTCATATCACCTGTTTGAAGTTTCAGTCAGTAATTTTATCAAAAAAGAGATTGATTAAGAGATATTGGCAAATAGCCATTCCTCAAAAGAATATTATTTTTATGATATTAAATGCGTAGAGTCGTTAATATCGTTAATGCAGCTAAATGAAAAAGTATCTTTACCATGAACAATATATACGGATAAGATCAATCAGGATGGGCAGTCCTTTCAGAAAGCTTTGCGCAACACACTCTCTCGTATTCTTTCCCTTCCGGTAATGTAAACCATGACATTTCATCATCTTTAGTATAATCTGGAGAAATATATAACATTACATTACCAATGAAATATGGTTGTGCTTGGTTGGGAAGATCATATGAATGCCAGCCTGGGTCCGTAAATAAGTAGCTGTCAGGGTAACCATTTTGCCAAAATCGAATAAATTTACTAGATCCAAATACCACGCAATTTATTGCACGATCCGATACCCCTTTTGTCGTTTCTTGCATTAATTCAAGAATCTTATTATGGTCCAGTCGTATGTCTTCATAAACAAATAATCCCGCAAAACATTCCTTATTTATTTTACGGATGTTGTCAATATCAGTGCATAACTTGTCAAATATTTCTTTAAGTTCAGTAGAGCTGTCTACTTTTGTCTTGACTTCAATTATCGCCATGGTTGAAGCCGGTGTTACAATATGAAAATCACCATCCTTATATAAAATTGGGAATGAATTCTGGGAGACCAAAATATCGATTTGGTGCGAACAGCCAGATTTTGAAGGATAACAAACAAAACCCTTACCTATTCTATTGGTGTCTGGTGAGTAGTACTTAATAATATATCTCAATATATTTTCTTTATGTTCCCCATCGCTTTGCCAATGTGCATCGCCAATCAAATTGCGAATTTGATTTTTTTTGTTATCAAGCTCTTTTCCAATAGCTTCGCGATATGAGCCGAAATCTTGTCTTACTGACATAATTATAACCTCCAAGAAAATTTAAAGGCCTTCAAGTATGTAAAAGCCACCACTTACCAAAGTAAGCAATAATCCTATAAGCTTGGGTTAATCAACTTCTATCATTCTCTTTATTTTTTCCCGACAATTGAATATAAAGGAAGACAACTAGTATGGCAAGAGAAAATAGAAAAATGGAAGAATCTAAGGCAAATGAAGGTCTGCCCGATGTCATTCTTTACGTGGCCTCCCTTAAAATTTCTTTAGTAATCGTATACCATTTATGGTTATATGCCATATCTAAATGAAAGAGAATAGATTGAACATCCAAATGTCCATGATTTCCGAGAGTATAATTTCACTCCCGATGCGGTGCCGCCGGATATTGTTTTGAATTCAGCTTTGGAGAGACTGAAAGCCGGTGAAAACTGGTTCTGGTGCGCTCCGCGGCTGTTTTTCCTCCCATCCGAAAACCTGATTGTCGGCTCGGTCTGTTTCAAGAACTCGCCACCCGATGGCAATGTTGAAATCGGCTGCGGTGTTGCCGAATCCCATCGTGTGAAAAAATATGCCACCGAAGGGGTCAGGCTGCTTGTCGTCCAGGTTTTTTCAAAACTAAACATTACGGCTATCATGGCCGAAAAGACCGACTGAAATATAGCCTCTCAAAAGATCCTGGAAAAGGCGGGTTTTAGCCGCAACGGTGAGAGAGATGATCCCGAGGATGGCAATTTAATCACTTGGCGGATCGAGCGGACTACAAAGTGAAATAACGCCTCAATAACAGTCATAATAATGAGAATAAGCCATCTCCTGCGGCCGGAAATCTTGTTGCAAAACCATGCATTTTGACGATAATTTATTATTATGGTGATGAATGGATTATTGAAGGAAAAATAATTGAAGGAAAAGGCGGCCATGTTTATTCATACCTCAGTATTCTCGATTACTTTGTCTCTTGTATTTATTATGGTCTCTGTCGGGGCCGAGGTTCCCGGAACGATGAGCTATCAGGGAATCCTGACCAATAGCAGCGGCAATCCGGTACCGGATGGTTCGCACAATGTGTTATTTATAATATATGACGAAGCAGATTCGGTTCGATGGGAGGAATCTCATACCATAAATACTATCAACGGATTATTTTCGGTGCAGCTTGGCTCCAATGGATCGCCGCTGACAGCGGATGTGTTCAATCATACCGAGTGTTGGCTGGGAATCACGGTTGAAGGTGATCCGGAAATTACACCACGTACACAGCTTAACACCGTACCTTATGCTTTCAAAACTGGAGACATTCAATCAGGCGATATTCTTAATGAATCCGGCGTTGCCGCTTTCAGCGGGGCCTATTATGTGTATCTTGAGGACTTGGCCTATACGATTCTCTGCAGTCTGGCGGTTACCTGTCCCGCTGCGGGATATGTCATGGCCGTAGCTCATGGGCGGATTGCCACTCTGCCGCAGCATACCGTAGGTACCAAATCGTATGCTGTCGTCGGTATTTCGGATACTCCCAACTCGCTTCCAGGAAACCAGGACCTTGATTTTCAAATCGACAGCGGGATCCCGACAGGGGTATATTCTATTCCGTTCGGTATGACCAGCATGTTTGAAATTCCGGCATCAGGCACATACACCTATTATTATCTGGCGTTTGAATACTCAGGTTCAATAAGTGTGGCCGATATGCAGTTCAATCTGGTTTATTTCCCGACCGCTTATGGTAGTGTTGATCCGGTACCACCCCCGGTAAAGTCACCTGATAATGACTTCAATCTGACGGATAGTGTGAAGAAAGCAACAACCAGCACCGATAAAGTAGTACCGGGTACCATGGATGTTACACAACTCGAACGAGAATTGGCAGCCTTAAGGGCCAGGATTGATGTTATCCAGCAGCAAATAGATAGTGCCGGCGCACAGGAGCATTAGATTATTGCAGGCGGGAGTCTGAAGATTTCCGCTGGTTTGATATTTATAATTCCCTTTATTTCATCTTCACCATAAAAACATACAATGTCACAAGACAATTATTGAACTTTCAAGACAATGAGGCTCATGAACATAATAAAGCAGCCCAATCCTGATTTGGCGTTGGTTTTGCAATCCACCTGTTTTGGATTATAATTGACTGAACTCCTTGTAAGGCAATCAGATAATAATAACATATCCATTTCGGTTTTTCCGGAGATCGGATAAAAACAAAAAAATGAAACTTATTACGAAGCTCTTCGTAATTACTACAAGCTGGAAAAATTCATCAGCAATCAGGGAAGTTGAAATGGCCCAAAAACAAAATCCGACCGATGCCGAGCTTGACCTGTTGAAAGTACTGTGGGAACACGGACCATGTACGGTAAACGAGGTTCATGCCCATCTTAAAGACAATCCGCCTCGCGGGTATACCACGGTCCTGAAGCTGCTGCAGATCATGGCAGAGAAGGGCCTTGTCAAACGGGATGAAAATCACCGAGCCCATGTCTACCGGGCCATAACATCCGATAAACAGGTGCATCGTAATCTTGTAAGGCGCTTGCTTGTAAGGGCGTTTGACAATTCTACCAGCAAGCTAATCGCTCAGGCTCTGGATGCTCGGCCGATTTCACCCGATGAACTTGCCGAAATCAGGGCCATGCTGGATAAAATGGAGAAGGGGGTGAAATGATCGAGAATATTTTATTTGATCTGGGGCCCTACATCCGGACTGTCACGACCATTCTGATACACTCACTCTGGCAGGGAATTTTAATCGGGCTACTGACGGCAATCGTATTGTTCCTGATAAAAAGCGATAATGCAAAGATTCGGTACGCTGTCTCCTGTAGCGCTATGGCGGTCGCCATTATTGCTGTAGCAGCAACCGCTATATTCGTTTTGTCTGACCGGTTTGCGCCAACAAGACAAACTTCCGGAGTAACAAGCGATCAGATCAATGCAGGGAACAGTACGGACACAGGTGTAACAACCGGTGTGCCCGCCTCTGCAACAGATATCTCTTCGTCAAACCGCTGGTGGCAGCATCCTCTGTTCAGGCAGTATATCTTTATGATCTGGTTCGCGGGAGTGATGATGTTTTCTATCAACCATCTGTTTGGATGGCGCCGCGCCCGTGGATTAGCCAGGCGAGGTACATGCCCGGCGCCGCCCGAGTGGCAGACACGGTTTGATATATTAAGAGATGAACTCAGGATCAATCGAATTGTCACATTTTTGGGCAGTTCTCTGGTCAAAGTGCCGTGCGTCATAGGCTGGATGAAACCGGTAGTACTTGTTCCAGTAAGCATGTTTACATCACTTAGTCCTTCCGAGATTGAGATGATTCTTGTACACGAACTCGCTCATGTTCAACGTTTTGATGTCCTCATTAATATTGTACAGACGACCAGGGAAACGCTGTTATTCTTTAATCCGGCAATATGGTGGATTTCCCGCCAGATACGAATCGAGCGGGAGAATTGTTGCGATGACAAAGCCATTACCAGGACGGGCAACCGACTCGGGTATGCCCGCGCCCTGACCAATCTGGAGGAATTAAAAATGATTCAAACAAACTTTGGTACCGCTCTTGCCGGAACCCCGCTGGAACGCCGCATCCGGCGGATCGTCGGCATAACAAGGCCGCGCTTTTACTCATCGTTGCTGAGCATTTCCGGCATGCTTTTATTCGCCTTTATGATAGTCGTCGTAATCGGACCGCTCAGTGGTTCGCACGATTCCGTAGCACAAGCCGACGAAAGAGTCGAAGCGATGCAAGCATTCAATCCGGAACCCGACGATTTGCGGGGAGAATGGGAGATCGAAACGGATGGAAATGACGTGAAGATATTAGTGTATGGCAAAGAAAGTTCCGGAATGAACTTTGCTTTCAAGAGGAACGAATTGGCGCACGTTATCGATCAGGGGGAAACGTCATTTCAGATTGTCCGTGACGCCGGAACACTGTTCCTGGCAGGGAGTATGAGAGATCGCGGTCGGAAGGTGGTCGGAAGCGGCGAATGGTATTTTCAGCCCGACACTGCATACGTTTATTTTATGAGCCGTCATGGACTTCGCGAGAATGACAAGAATAAAGCCCTCAGCCTGGCTATATTTGATGTTTCGCGGGAATACCTGGCGGGGATGGAAGACTATGGCCTTGGTGATCTAAATGTCGACCAATTGATATCGGCACGGATTTTCGGAATATCACCCGAGATTGTTGAAGAATTCCGTAAAGTGGGATACACTGATTTATCCTATAATACGCTGCTTTCCATGAGAAATCAGGGAGTTATGCCGGACGATGCACGCAGGTTCGAAAAGGCTGGAGTCGGGCATCTCACGACCGACCAGCTAATCTCAGCAAGAATACATAATATAACCCCGGAATTTATCGAAGGATTCCGAAAAGCGGGTTTCAATGATCTGTCATACAATAGTTTTGCCACCTTACGTGCATTCAATATTGATGTTGGCGATTTCGAGGATTGTTATGAGCATCGCTTTATGGATCTATCCCAGGACAATATGGTATGGGTATGTGGGTTCGGCTTTACCAGAAAAGATATAAAAAGGATGCAGGACCTTGGGTACACTGATATTGATACCATAATTAAAGTACTGTCAGAAGAAGCCGGAAGGTGATATTGCTTACATACATTCGGCAGGGCGATTAGTTATCGCAGGGCAGGAATCTATGAACGCCTGCCTATTTAATATCCATTATTTCCTTTGTTTCACATTCACCTTTGAAGTACAAAAGGACAGGCAGACAATTATCGAGTTTTTTAAAGATTTATCTCTTCTTGATATAATAAAGCGCCCCAATACTACTCACTCAAACTCAGTAAGCATTCAGTTGTGCAACTTGGTTGTGCTATTTTTTGATCCATAGAACTAAATGTGGGACAATTTATTAACTGGAGATATGATCGCATCGATGTAGTCTGGCTTATTGAACAAAGTCTATTAGCCATAGTGCATAAAAAAAGAATCAAACCAATCTATAGTTCGTGATTTGTTGACTTCCTTACAAAGAAAACATATCTTAATATCAAGATTTTCTTAAGTGTAATTTGTGTTTTGACTTGAATTACTTTTGCAGCGGGAGGCTCTATGCAACTGCGGAGATTTAATGTATTCATTTCAGTCTTATTCATCCTTATTTTAGGAGCGATCTTCACCTTTAGTTGTTCGGATGATGACAACACCGTAAATCCTTCAAACCTTCAATGGTCCTGGGCTCCTCTCGGAGAGGGGACGGAAAGCTATGGCGGGGTTGAAGCGTTAGCTGAATATAATGGCAAACTGATTGCGGGTGGGACTTTCGACAGCGCCGGCGGCAAAGAGGTCAACTATATTGCCGCCTGGAATGGCTCCTCCTGGTCGTTATTGGGTTCCGGAATGGATATGTATGTTTCCGCCCTCACAGTTTATGATGGTAAATTGATCGCTGGCGGTTGGTTTCAGAATGCCGGAGGAACATCGGCCAACTATATCGCCGCCTGGGATGGATCCACCTGGTCACCCCTTGGTTCGGGCATGAACAATGCGGTCTGGGCTCTCACCGTTTTTAACGATAAGCTTATTGCGGCAGGGCAGTTCACGAATGCCGGCGGTGTCGGCGCAAACTATATTGCAGCCTGGGACGGAACCTCATGGTCGCCGCTGGGAACAGGGTTGAGCGCCCAGTGCCATAGTCTGGCAGTATGGTCAGGCATATTGGTTGCAGGCGGCTGGTTCCAATCCGCGGGAGGTGTCACGGCGCATTGTATCGCCGCCTGGACCGGATCATTGTGGGGTGCCCTGGGCTCGGGGATGTCCGATGGGGACAATCTAGGCGTATACGCTTTGACAGATTACTTTGATACTCTTATTGCTGGAGGAAATTTCCATCTGGCAGACGGCCAAACCGTCAACCATATAGCCCGAAGCGGCACATACAACTGGCTGCCTTTGGCATCGGGCATGGGTTCGCCGGTTTATGCTCTCACCGTGTTTAACGATAAGCTGGTCGCCGGAGGTGGATTTATCACTGCCGGCGATGTCGGCGCCAATCATGTAGCAGTCTGGAATGGTTCCGCTTGGGAGCCGCTTGGTGCCGGGGTCAATGGTGACGTATTTGACCTTTATGTTTACAAAAACCAGCTTATTGCCGGGGGAATGTTCACCGAGGCCGGCGGACAAAAGGCAAGTAATATTGCATCCTGGGGTCTCAGGTAGGAGCATCCTTAATAACGTAAAATAGCAATAACAGACTGAAAGCCCCGGTTAAATGCCGGGGCTTTTTTTATTACACAGATGCACCGGCCGCACCATACGTGGATTTACGGAAATCGAAACCTACTTCTCAAAAACCCATCGGTGATTGCAGCAGTCATGACCTTCCATAAGTGTTTTCGTTCGATATAATGTTATTTTGGGATGACGAAATTTGCAGCTGAAGAAATCACCGTGGCATATGGTGGCATAACCTATATCCCCGGCGCCCATACGGCAGAATATATCCTGCCAGAGACATTTGGTTGCCCTGATTTCATGGACTGTATCGGAATCTTCGACTGTCTCCCAGGCCATCATGCTTTTGCTGGCCTCATTACCTCGGGCCATCCATTCACGGAAATTGAAATTGGGATTCGGATTCTGGTTGGGCGGGAAGCCTTCGGCGACCGCGGATTTGATTATCTCAACCACCCGTTCACGCCCGATGGATTCGGCGAATTTAAGCATGATTTTGATGTAGTAATCATAGTTCCACTCGAAAATTTCGCCCCATGTCAGAGTATGCTTTTTCTGACGCAACTCCTCGCATATTTTTGGATCATAGCTCATATTATCCTCCTTTATAAATCTTGATATCCAAATATACGACAGCGGGTCAACATTGTTCTGTAAAAGTGGAGAGGTTTTGATACAATCAGCGGGATTTTCGGAAAAAAACGACAGGGCCGATTTCGTTGTCGGGACAATAATATTAATCTCTGGCGATGATATCCTGCTCGCCTCGTTTGATATCGAAGCGATTCGGCTCGGGATCGACATTCAACCTGATGCCCAGTTCACGGGTGATTTGCAGGCCGATATTATGCGCCACTTTCTGCAGGGTAGGGTGAACAAACCGCGAGTCGCGGATTTCCACCATATATATTGTCGCGGGCAGATCACCGGTAAACCGGTTGGAAGTATTGTATCCGATTGGGATAAAATACTGCTGCAGTTCTCGGGGAAGCTGCAATTGGTCGATTGTCTGTTTTATCATCTTCAGATGTCCGGGAAGTCTTTTTCTGACTGTTTCCGGAAGATTATCAATATACCATTGATTGAATCCCAGCTCTGTGGTGAGCAGGGGCAGCCGCTGGGTGATGGCGCGGTGTCTTTGGATATCGCGGAAAGAGCCGAAATCCAGTTGATATTTTATATCCAGCGTGCCCGCCTGCCCGACAAATTTCGGCAATCCGGTTTTTGGGGGCCTTTTGGTGAAAAGCTCGTCGAATTTTTTCAATTCATTGCGGTCGATATTGTCGAAATTTATAACCGGTTCATCGGGGCAGTCCGGGTCGTGATAATAGTAATATTCGGCGATTAAGTCCTGGTATTTTTCGGTAAAATCAGGTATGTCATGCCCGAAGGAATGGGGGTGATGCCTTTGCAGCGCTTCTTTTACCGCCGCCGCGATATTCCTGACTTCGGGCAGCGGGTGATGCATCAAAAACATCAACTTATCCGAGGCCTGCCGCAGATCGGAATGCCAGGCGAAATTGGTCGAGGAACCCGCCGGAAGAAGGCTTCGGGTTATATCGAAAGCCCGCGCATCAATAGCTTTCCCGTAAACAGACTGTTTTTCCCCCTCGTTTATGGGGTGGAGTTTTTTCAGCCATTCCCGGGTCGGTTCCTGGGCATCGATATAGAACTGCCGCATCTTTTCCAGAAGCGACGCGGCCTTGTCTGTCCCGGTCGGGTCGATAAAGGGCTGTTTGGAAAAATCGAGATACCTCGTCGAGGATTCCTGGCCCCGGAAGAGAGGATTATCCTGGACCGCCTTGACGGCCAGCATGGAGACACCTTCGATGAATATGGTCGTGTCGCCGCAGTCGCCGATCGAGTGATGGCCGTAGCCGACATAGAATTTTTCCATGAAATTGTCGGCCCCTTTTTCGGCCAGGACCTTGAGGTGGCTTCTCAAGCCGCCCGTGGAGCGCGAATGCAGCGCCTGCAGCATGGCTTCGGCTTCGGCATCGATAACCGAGCCGGTATCGAGAATGATTACTTCGCCGCCGCCTTTTATATTAACGAAAGTATGTTTTAATTCATTCAGGTTCCGGGCCATCTTTTCTCCCCTGAGAGTCTTTTTAAATAGAGGGTCGTATTATTTTAATGGTCAAATATAAAATACGAAGGCCCAAATGGCTATGAGAAAATAAAAGCGGCCAAATTAGGGAGGTAAGTTCAAAGGATTGGCGGGGTTGGGGGGAATTTTAAGGAATGAAGATGTCAGGAGGGCTGACCCCAGACCTACCCGGATTTACCTAATCAAGCTGGGTCTGAAATACTTGACAAGTAGGCCCACATACCTATATTTTAAAAAGTAAAATAGAAGAAGGAGGAATTGAGATGAGTAGTGCCAGAGAGGTTGTGCTGTCCGTGTTATTGATTGTGGTGCTGGTATCAGTCACGGCAGCTGATGTGCCGCGTATCGCTAACTACCAGGGAGTTCTGGAAGATGTGGGCGGCAATCCGATTCGTAACGATACCGCGACTGTCCTATTTCAAGTTTATGATGATTCTATAGGTGGCTCAACGTTGTGGTCTGAATCAAATCTGATTGAGACTGATAAGGCGGGCGTATTCGCCGTGCTGTTGGGATTGATCGTACCGCTGCCGGATTCAGCGTTTATTAACTCAAATCGTTGGCTTGGTGTGGCGGTGCGCGCCGATCCAGAGATGACTCCTAGGATACGGTTGGCTTCTGTTCCATATGCTTATTATGCCTTGCATGCTGATTCTGCTACTATTTCGGATACTGCTATGTATGCTATGTCTGGAGCAAACAGTGGATGGGTCGATGACGGATCCATAGTAAGGCTGGAAACGACTGGCGACTTAGTGGGCATTGGAACCGTAACTCCATCGGCCATGCTTGATGTGGCCGGTGATTTGGTCGTCGCTGGCAAGGCAACTATCGGACCCGGACATACTAACTCCGGTACATACTCCTTTGTGGCTGGCAAAGAAAATACTGCAATAGGTGATGGCGCTACAGTAGCGGGAGGATTGGAGAATGCAGCAACTGCTCTATATCACCCCACTGTCGGTGGGGGACGCCTTAATATTGCAGGTCATAACTCGTCAACAGTTGCGGGAGGTAACAGCAACTCCGCTGGCGGTTCCGCATCCACCGTTTCCGGCGGCGAGGGTAATTTCGCATTGGGACATCACTCCATCATACCGGGTGGTTACTGCGATACTGCCGCCGGCGGCCATTCATTCGTTGCGGGCAGGAGTGTAAGAGCTTCCGCAGATGCAGAATACACTTTTGCGTTCGGCAAGGAATTCACAACTTCCACTCCAAATGCCGCTGTCTTTGTCGTGGATAACGCCGAGTTTCACGTTGGCATTGGAGTCGCAAACCCTATTCATTACATTGATGTGTATCCAGGTGCTTACTGCGATGGTTCCCAATGGGTCAACGCGAGTTCCATAGAGTACAGGGAACATATTCATCGTCTGACGCCCGATGAATATCAAGACATACTGGAGAAACTTGTAGCCGGAGAAGTGGTAAGATATCGTACTAAAGTACAGAGCGATACTAAGACACACTTGGGGCTAATTGCTGAAGAGGCCCCCGATGAAGTTACGGATGCTCAGAAAAAAGGGATATTGACGGGAGATGCCATTGGCTTTTTGATTGCAGCAATCAAAGCACAACAACTGGAAATAGATTCACTTCGAGCTAAGGTGGAAGCTATGGAATCTCGTCGGTAGAATCAGAGAAGTCGGTACTCGTCATCCGCCCACAAACACTGTCACTTATATTGACGCCGGAGCGGCAGGCCCGGCGTCAACCGGGAAAACTCTTTCTCCCCAAGTCAACGTAGGGAATGAGCCACTTGACTCCTACCCATTACAAATCCATTGTCGCCGATTTTTCTTTTCCGACAAGCCAAATATAAAAAAAGACAACTGATACGACAATAGAAATTTTGGGTATTTTTTGACCGGGGTTTCGTTTGGCGGGGGCTATCAATAAAGATGTCAGGAGGATGAACCTCCTTACCTACATGGCCTGGTCCGAGTTGTTATAGATTTTATTTATAGACTAAGCGCAATTCGGGGCGGGGCCGCCTTTGTACAGATAACTTATCAGGTAGGTGCAGTCGAGAATGTTAAGTGAGCCGGAACCGTTGGCGTCGGCAGCCCATGCCGATTCCGGGGCAGGGCCGCCTTTGTATAAATAGCTGATCATAAAGGTCACATCAAGAATATTGACGGCAGCATTATTGTTCGCGTCCCCACAGAGAAATTCACAGACATCTCCGATACCATTCAGGTTGTAATCGATCTGCGCCGGATTGAAGACCTCAACACAGTTATCACAACTATCGCCGATGTTATCGGCGTCAAAATCCTCCTGTCCGGGATTGATATGGGCAGTACAATTGTCGCAGCTATCGGGAATCTGATCCAGATCAAAATCCTCGTGATCATCATAATTCGGGCAAAGATCACACCCATCCGGAACATTATCATTATCCGTGTCAACCAGGTTGCTTATTCCCCACACGCGAACGGTATTATCCCAGCTGGCGGTGGCAAAGAGCGTCCCGGAAGGATTGAAATCGCCTCGTAAAACCGGCTCGGTACCCTCATTAAATCGGACAATTTCCGAGCCATCAGCCGTTCGGCGTAAAACCACCGACCCGTCATGCCCGCAAGTCAATAATAGTTCACCGTTCGGGCTGAACCTGACGCCATTTATCCACCCCTGTCCGCCATATACACTCCATATTGGGGTGCCATCAGCTACATTCCATAACCGCACCGAATAATCATCAGCTCCTGAAGCCAAATATTGCCCATCGGGACTGAAATTGACGAAACCTATATTGTTGGTGTGACCGGTCAGCAATCTTACCTGATCGCCGGTCTGACTATTCCAGATGCGTATCGTACGATCGACGCCGGATGAAGCCACCAAATCCTGAGCGGGATTAAAATCAACGGATAACACCCAGCCGGTATGACCGGTAAGCGTCCTCAGCAAATCACCACTTGAGGCATCCCAGAGTTTTACCAGGCCGTCCTTTCCGCATGAGGCCAGGATGCCCGTACTTTCCTGAAAATCGAGACTCCAACTGCCGTTAGCGTGTCCCGGCAATTCCCGCACCTGAGCAGCGGTTGCAACATCCCAGATTTTAATCACGCCCTGCTGGGTCCCGCTGAAACCGTTTGTACCTGTCGAAGCCAGCAATTGATCATCAGGACTGAAAGCGAGGCCCAGGACCCATGTAGTATGACCAATGAACTGGATAACGGAATCAAGATCACTAAGATTATGAACCAGGACCTGAGCATCCTCGCCGCAGGTAGCCAGCATACTGCCGTCATGACTGAAAACCGCATTCCATACTCCATCCGTATGATCGGTAATAGTTATAAGCAGTTCAGCATTTTGAGCGTTTTCAGCGGTTAATACGCAGGAATCCATACCCTCGCTCCGTAAAGGCTCGTTATTTATGACCGATTGTCCGGCAGACTCAGATAGATCGGTCAATCTGCCGGCTTCAATATGCGTCCCGGCAATCAATAAAAATAATGTCATAGCCAAAAGCGATAACTGTCTAAACATTGGGCCTCCTGGAAAGTAATTTTGATTTTTCTTTATCCGGCAATTCACTTTGATACAACATTTATAATTCCGTTCATTCCTGATTCTCGATTGCGATATTTCAGGCTTTACAATATCCCGGTACTCAATCAGCTTTATCTTATGAGGGGTGGCAGACTTGATTTTCTTTCAATTTGATGAGAAAATTTATGATGGATTAATTAAGATAATATCGATCATAGCAAAACATATTATAATAATTCAAAGATGCTTTTGCGGAATGAAGAATGAAGCTATTGTGGTTGCATTTGCCGGGCCGCACATATTTCAATGTGGGGAAAAAGGTTATAAAATCGGACCCAAATCCAATTCGCTTCAGGAATTATGAATTTGATGCGCGGCCGGCGAAAGGCCCTTCGGGGCTTCCTTCAAAACTCAGGATCTGTGACAGGGTCTTAGACGGGATCTTCGACAGGGCGTCCTGACATGCCTGGGCTCCGCTATTGCGGGAGGGTAAATGTCGTACCCCACGGATTGATGACAATCGGGGGGGTCAAATATTCATTTCCGCTTTCAAAAATTCCGATCAACGCATCGACGCGCCCAACCGATTCCGCCCATTCCTCGCGCGTATCGGGATTGGACGGATTCAGAAGCACCGACCGGCGGATGT
>JBFMFJ010000037.1:0-15818 GCA_040752235.1 Candidatus Zixiibacteriota bacterium
AGGGCAAATAAAAATGCGGCCTCCTGGGCCGACTCCGGATGGAAAGTCGGAACCCCCTTCTGAAAAGTCAGGCGGTCGTCGGGATACTCCCGGGCGATAATACTCAGGAAATTATCGATGCTCATACTCGAATATATGTTATTGAAAAAATATCTATTAGTCAATAAATTAGCAGATAATAAAGTAAAAAGCCGTCCAGATAAACGAGTACAAATATGCGAAAAAACCTGTTCTGGTTATATTACATCATCCTGAGCCTGTTCTTCCTGCTAAGATTGCTTCCATTCCTGATACCGGGCGCCCGGCTCTGGGGAATAAACCACCTGCTGTTTCTGCCGTCTGGTTACACTATAGCATATCTGACGGCTTTTGCCGTGGCCCTGGTAATGCCATTCATAATAAAACAAGTGGCGGCAGTGAAAGCTGCAGATTGGTTTTCCATTTCCTTTTATGAATCAAAAGCAAAGCATTATTACAGCCTTGGTTTAATAATAATAGCTTCTTTATTTTTCATCCTTTTTGCAGCGCCGACTCATTTCCTTGGTGACGGCTATACTCTCCTGAGTAACCTGAGTTCCGATAAAGGAACCTTCTACAAATGGAGTGAAAAGGGCATCACAGCGCTATTAACCGGCTTCCAGGGAATTCTCGGAGGCAGGAATGAACAAACCGCCCTGACTGCATTCCGAGTTGTCTCGATATTTTCCGGCCTTGTGTCGATCTGGTTTTTTATCCGGATAGCGGGAATAATGACTAAAGATCGTTTCAGGCAACTGCTTATTTTTCTTTCAGCATTTTTGTCCGCTTCATTGCTGCTTTTCTTCGGATATGTTGAAAATTACCCACTTCTCTGGCCTGCCTTAGCTGGTTTTATCTATTTCGGAATCAGCTATATTAAGAATGGAAATGGATTTATTGGGGCCGTGATATTTCTAATATGCGGGATTTTGGTGCATCTTCAGTTCGCGCTGATGCTGCCGGCAATGCTTTTTCTTTTGTTTTCACGCGGTTTCGGGAGAAAATCATACAATCGATTCAAAATCTATATTTGGATTTTAATAGTAACATCCGGTGTTGCGGCCATTGCGTTATTTGTCCATAAACTCGGAAACGATTTATACTTCGAGAATATCTTCCTTCCATTATTCAAGGGGAAACCAATTGCACCGGAATATGCTCTAATCAGTATTCCGCATCTGGCGGATATCCTTAACCAGCTCATTCTGCTTTCTCCTGCCATAATACTCCTGCTGGTGGCGGCATTCGGGAATTTGAAGAAAATACTCAAGGAAGAAGTTTCGATATTTCTGGTTTTGATTTCGGCCGCCGGTTTTCTGTTTCTTTTTGCAATTGACCCCAAACTGGGCATGCCCCGCGACTGGGATCTGTTTTCTTTGGCCGCTCTGGCGCCGACATTATTGCTTGTAAGTCTCTTAGACAAGGAGCATCTCGCGTCATTGTCTCGTCTGACATTCAGCCTGATAGTTTATCTGGCCTCGGCCGTTATTCCATATCTGGTGGTCAATCTGGATGCCGGCAAGTCCATAGCATATTTCAAATATATGAGCGATCTCGATCGGGGCAAGTCCATGCCCGGTCTGATAACGCTTCGCGGTTACTACAGCGATCGTGGCAACATTGCTGCCGGTGATTCGGTCAATAATGTAATACAGGCGCGATTCCCGGATGAGTCGAAAATCCAGGAAGCCTTTGCGGCTATTCGAAGACGTGATCTGAACCGGGCTCGGAGTATTGCCGCCTCGATCAGGCCGGATAAATTCTCGGCCAACTATCATAACTTTATGAGTACGCTATATATGAGTTCCGGAGAATATCGAAAGGCTTTAGAGGAGTCTGATAAACTGATACAGTTGCAGAAATATAATTATAAATATTACATGGCGCGGACATACACCTTTCTGGCCCTAAGGCAGTCCGATCAGGCCATTGAATCGATTCGGGAAGCTTATAAATATAATAATAGCTCTCCTGAAGTGCTTGAGTTACTGTCGAATATCTTTCTTAACAGCGCCAGGCCCGATTCGGCCCTTTTTTATGCGGAACGCATGATTCAAACGGATTCGGCCAATGTATCGGGCTATTACTGGCTGGCTAAAATAAATTTTCAACTCGGCAGGATTGCGCAGGCTCGAAACAACGCCGCCCTGTATTTTTCGAATGGAGCCCGGGATCCAATGTATAATTCCAGAAGCAGTGAATTGAATCAGTTATTACAAAACAAGTGAGCGGTGATATAATGACAACAGGCGGAAATAAGTCCCGAATTAATAATGCACAGGATGATAGCAACATTATCTTCCGGGCTTCTTACGGAATAGTCATGGCCCTTTTTCTGATGCGGTTCATTGCAAAATCGTTCCCGTCAGCCCGATTGTGGGGGTTCAACCATCTGATATTTCTTCCCGACCAATACACAATGATTTTTGCCATCGTTTCTATCATTGCTTTGATTTTACCTTTTATCCCCGGAATTCGGCGGCTGGATAGTGTTGGCCTTTCAGGATTCGCCGGGATATTTTTCGACTCCCCCCGCAAATATGTTTATCGACTGATATTCATTATCATATCCGGAGCGATATTCACTATATTCACGGCTCCGGTGCATTTCCTTGGTGACGGTTACTCACTTATTGCGAATCTCGGCTCCGATTCCGGGACTTTTTTCAAATGGAGCGAAAAGTGGATTACCGTTCTACTCATGCAAATACAAAACCTGCTGGGCCCCAGGAATCCGCAAACCGCTCGCACCGCTTTTCAGATAGTCTCCATTTTCTCGGGGATAGTCTCGATCTGGTTTTTCTTCATGATTGCCGAGTTAATGTCCAAAGACAGGGTTATTCGATCATTGACTCTTGCTATTCTGATGATTTCATCGATAACTCTTTTATTCTTCGGTTATGTCGAAAACTATCCACTGACATGGCCGCCGCTTTGCGGATTTATCTATTTCGGGATAAAAAGAATAAAGAACGGCAGCGGGACTATTGCAGCCGGACTGTTCCTTCTTGGCGGAATACTGGTGCATCTGCAAATGGCGGTTCTTGTGCCGGCATATCTGTTCCTGCTCTTCTCCGACGGCAAAGGATTGAGTATTTATAAGAAATATAAGTCGATTATTTGGGGCATAGTCGCGGCCGGGCTCATCGGTTTTATTGTGGTGTTTGTACTTAAATACCGGTCGGATCTTTATTTCCAGAATATTTTCCTGCCTCTGTTAAAGGGCAAAGACATATATCCGGAGTACTCGCTTTTGAGTCTCCGGCATCTGCTTGATATCGCCAATGAACTGCTCCTGCTGTCGCCGCTGCTGCCGTGGCTGATTTATGTTTCTGTAAAAAATATCTCTCTTGTCAGGAAATCCAAAGAATTGGTCTTCCTTGCCCTTATCGCTGTTTTTTGTCTCCTATTTCTTTTGATTATTGATCCCAAACTGGCCATGGCCCGTGACTGGGACCTGTTTTCTTTTTCGGCGATTGGATTAAATCTTCTGTTTATAATGCTGATAAATCCGAGAACCACGAAAGTCGTTCAACGACTGATGCCGACTTTTGTATTATATTTGATTATCGCCCTGGTCCCCCTTCTTCTGGTCAATTTGAATAAGGACAGATCAATTAAATATCTTGACTATATTATCGAACTGGATCGGAAGAAATCATTTTCATCTCTGGTAACGCTTAGAAATTACTATCGCGACAACGGTGATGAGATCGAGGCCGATAAGGTTAGAAACAATCTCGACAGGTATTTCCCGAATGAAAAGAGAATGGATCAGGCTTTCCGGGCGCTCGATTATAACAATGTCTCTCTCGCCAAAACCATTTTACGGTCGGTCGATCCCGACAAGTACTCGGCGATTTATCATAATCTTTTAAGCATGCTGAATCTGTACACGGATAATTATGACGAGGCTCTGGCCGAATCAAAAAAGGCACTGCAGTTGCGTCAATATGATCCTCTTTTAATTTGTAACCATGCCATGATATTATCAACGATGGAGCGGAACGATGAAGCCGCCTCGGCTCTGAAACGCGCCTTTAGACTGGACAGCGCCAATATGGTTGTTCTTGAGGGATTGGCTACCGTGTATATGAAAAGCGCCAATATCGATTCGGTCTATCGGTACGCCATGAAGATGATCGCCAAAGATTCCACCAAATCGGCCGCTTATTTCATGCTGGCCAGGACTTATGCTCTCATCGGCGATCTTGACAATGCTCGTATATACTGCGACAGGTTTAAGGCAATCGGCACCGCCGGTCCGTATTTCGAGGCAAAGTGTTCGGAACTGGAGGCTCTGATTAATCGCTAATCCGTCTTTATCGAAATAAAAAACCTCTGCCATCTCTGACAGAGGTTTCTATATACAATTATGTATAATCGAAAATTAATACATATCACCCATGCCGCCGGGCATTCCGCCACCGGGCATAGGCGCTTTCTTCTCTTCAGGCTTCTCGGAAATAATCGCCTGTGTGGTTAACATCAATCCGCTTATGGAAGCGGCATTTTCCAGAGCCGTGCGGGTCACCTTGGTCGGGTCGATAACACCGGCCTTGATTAGGTCTTCATAGGTATCGGTTTCGGCATTGTAACCGAAAGCGGCCTTTTCCTTCTTGACCTTATCCACAACGATCGAGCCCTCGACACCGGCATTGCTGGCAATCATCCGAATCGGCTCTTCAAGAGCGCGGCGCACGATGTTGACACCAACCATCTCGTCATCGGAAAGCTTCAGGCTGCTCAGTGAATCCATCACGCGCAGGAAAGCGACACCGCCGCCGGGAACAATACCCTCTTCAACCGCCGCGCGGGTGGCATTGAGAGCGTCCTCAACACGAGCTTTCTTTTCCTTCATCTCGGTCTCGGTCGCGGCGCCGACATTGATAACGGCCACACCGCCGGCCAGCTTGGCCAGACGTTCCTGCAGTTTCTCTCGATCATAGTCGGAAGTGGTGTCATCAATCTGTTTGCGAATCTGGCCGATACGGGCCTTGATGTCATTGGTGTTACCGCCACCTTCGACGATGGTGGTATTGTCCTTGTCAATCGTGACTTTCTTGGCGGTGCCAAGATCGGAGACTACGGTGTTTTCAAGCTTGAAACCAAGCTCCTCGGAGATAACCTTACCGCCGGTCAAAATGGAAATATCTTCCAGCATCGCTTTGCGGCGATCGCCGAAACCGGGGGCCTTGACGGCAGCCACTCTGAGAGTGCCGCGCAGTTTGTTGACAACCAGTGTCGCCAGAGCTTCACCTTCGATATCTTCGGAAATGATAAGAAGCGGGCGACCCATCTGAGCCACTTTCTCCAGAATCGGGAGAAGGTCCTTCATGGTCGAAATCTTCTTGTCATGAATCAAAATCACCGGGTCTTCCAGAACCGCTTCCATGTTATCGGGGTCGGTCACGAAATATGGAGAGACATAACCACGGTCAAACTGCATTCCCTCGACAACTTCCAGAGTGGTCTCGGTGGTTTTGGATTCTTCCACGGTGATAACGCCGTCCTTGCCGACTTTTTCCATCGCCTCGGCAATCTTGTCACCGATGCTCTTGTCATTGTTGGCGGAAATAGTGCCGACCTGGCTGATTTCGACCTTGCCCGAAACCGGCTTGGACAGTTTCTTAATTTCTTCAACCAGATTAACCACGGCATTATCAATACCGCGCTTGATGGCCATCGGGTTGATACCGGCGGTCACGGCCTTGACGCCTTCGCGGAAAATTGCCTGGGCCAGAACCGTGGCGGTGGTGGTGCCATCACCGGCGACATCGGATGTCTTGGAAGCAACTTCCTTGACCATCTGAGCGCCCATATTTTCAAAATGATCTTCAAGCTCGATTTCCTTGGCCACGGAAACACCGTCCTTGGTGACGGTCGGGCTGCCGAATTTCTTGTCAAGAATGACATTGCGGCCCCTGGGACCAAGAGTTACTTTGACCGCATTGGCCAATTTATCAACACCCGCTTTGAGCTTGTCGCGGGCCGCCGCATCATATTCTATTAATTTCGCCATAGTACAATTCTCCTTTTTAGTTAACCGACAACCGCCAGAATATCGGATTCACGGATAAACAGATACTCTTCACCTTCAATAGTGATCTCCGTACCGGAATACTTTCCATAAAGCACACGATCACCTTTTTTCACTGCAACCGGGATTACTTTTCCATCTTCAGTGCGGCCCGGGCCGACTTCAATAATAGTGCCTTCCTGCGGCTTCTCTTTGGCGGTATCAGGAATAATAATTCCGCCTTTTTTGACCTCGACAGCCTCAATCGGCTTTACCAGGACTCGGTCAGCTAACGGTTTTACGTTCATTGAATTTCCTCCTATATTTTGTTTCCATAAGATTCTATGATGTCAATTCCGTTAGCACTCTCCACAAATGAGTGCTAACAGGTCGTCAAATATACTCTTTTACGCTCAAATGTCAAGAAATTTCAACATTTTTTCAGAAATATGTTATTTGAAGATAAGATATTGTATGGTAGCGATTTATATTAATCGCGAGTTTGATAATCGGCAATTATTTTCAGGCCTTCGAGAGTCAGGGCCGGATATGATGACTCAATAAACCGGGAATATTGAACAAACTGCTCCGCCAGTCCGCCGGTGGCGACAACCCGGACATCGCCGCCCATTTCATCACGAATGAGACTGATAATATAATCCACCTGTCCCACGGTACCATGAAACAGCCCCGATTTGATGGAATCGGCCGTGTTTCGACCTACGGCCGAGCGGGGTTTCTCCACTGTTACTTCGAACAACCGGGCCGCCCGGTTGGCCAGTTCCCGGGCTGAGGTTTCCGGCCCCGGCGCAATGGCGCCGCCCAGATAAACTCCAAGGTCGTTGATAACATCAAAATTGGTGGTGGTCCCGTAATCGACAATAATTATCGGCCCGCCGAACTTGACAAATCCGGCCACCGCATTGGCAATACGATCGGCCCCGACGGCGCTGGGGTCATCATAGGCTATCTTAATCGGCAGTTTAAGATTGCAGGAGACTATAATAGGCTCGACTGACAAATATTTCTTTGACATTTCCCTAAAAATCGGCGTCAACCGCGGAACCACTGAGGCGATTATGACCCGGGCCACCTGTTTGGGCTGCAAATTCAGCTTTTCCAGTAATCCCATGACCAGAAAACCGCATTCGTCTATAGTGATATTGTGATTCGAGGTCAGGCGAAAATGATTAATCAGATTGCCGTCATCAAAGGCGCCGACAACCGTATTGGAATTGCCTATATCTATTGCCAGTAACATAGCGCGAATATATTCTTTTCCAACGTCGGTGTCAATCGGTGATTACGATTCAATTTCAGTAATAGGCGGCCATTGCCGATAATAATATAGATAATGGGTCATATTTATTAGAATCTGGAGGTCGCAATGCGTCAGTTCATACTGCTGTCATTAATGATAATGCTGTTTCTGGCACTCGGCTGCAGCCGCGGCGTGGTTGTTGTCAAAACTCAGCAGCCGCAGCCGACAAAAGAGGTGGTCATTGTCCAGCCAGACAAGCCGGATGTTGTTTCTTCGGAAAATCATCTCCGACAGGCCAAAAAGTTCTACTACAGCGGGAAATATAAACAGGCCCAGAAACATTGCGAAAAAGCGATTCAGTTCAATCACAGTAACTGGGAAGCCCATTACTATCTTGGGCTGTGCCTGCAGGGCCGCAGGGAATACGCGCAGGCGGTCGATGTCCTGAGCGTCAGCCTTAAATATTCCCCCGAAAATCGCATGGTCCGTTCGGAGCTGCATCTGGCTATGGGATACAGCTGGGAAAAACTCGGCAAAGTCAAAAGCGCTCAGTCCGAATATGCCCTGGCGCTGGAGTACAATCCGGATAATATGGAAGCTCAGGAAGCCCGCAATCGTATCAAGGTTGATAAGACCATGGACGACTGGGGTAAAAAGAAAAATATGCGCCCCTGACGCAATTTAACTCGGAGAAGTCTCAGAACCGGTTGAACTATTTCAGCCGGTTTTTTTATTTTTGGCAACTCTCCGGCAATAGACTATATTAATATTATGGTCGAAAAACCTGTCATCACCTTCCGCATCGGCGATGGTTTTTATGAAAAGCTGGATGCCCTCACGAAAAAAGTCTTAGATGAAGGATTAAATCTCTTTTCCGAGGAATTCAAAAATATCGACGGATTTTATCTTAAGACGCTTCAGGAAGGCTCGAGCCGTGAAGACCAGACATTCCGTCAAACACCGAAACAGATATATCTCATCGAGGCGCTTTACTATCAGGTTTTCGAGTATGTCAACCGCGATGCTTTCAACCAGACCAAGGACACCGTCATTATTCTTCCCGACTGCATGTCGCTGATGCGCGACAAGTGCAAGCGGAAAAAGAAAAAATACGGCAAGATCTGCACCCGCTGTGTTCCTAATTGCGGCATCCATAAAATCATGCAAGTTGCCGACAGGTTCGGCATTGAGGGATTTTTTTCGAAACGCAAACTGACCGAACAGATCGAGAAGATAAAAAAGGATAAACCATCGCTGGGTGTGATCGGCATTTCCTGCATCCTGACACTGGCGTCCGGGATGCGCTCGGCCAAGGAGGCCGGGGTGCCGTCGCGCGGGGTTTTCCTCAATTTCACCGGGTGCGAGCACTGGGCTGATAAACCATTTGCGACCGAAACCATGATAGAGAGAATCGCTGCCATTCTGGAGGAGAAGTATGGATTACCCGATTCGTCATCTTGATGTCTCGGATTATGATGTTATCATCGCGCTGTGGTCTCGCGCTGGGTTGAAATATCGCCCCAAAGGGCGCGATTCGCGCGAAGCGATGAGTCATGAGTTCGCCCGGGCCGAAACCTGTTTTCTGGGGATGTTCGACGGGGACACCATGATCGGAGTCATTGTCGGCACCTCCGACGGCCGCAAGGGGTGGCTTAACCGTCTGGCTATCGACCCCGATTACCGCGGGCGCGGCCTGGCCGCGCATCTGATAAAGGCGGCCGAGGATTTCCTCCGTGGTTTTGGTATTAAAGTGCTGGCCGGCCTGATCGAGGACTGGAATACACCCTCGCTGTCCGCCTTCAAAAAAGCCGGTTATCGTTTTTACGATGATATAGTCTACTGCTCCAAGCGAACATCGGAAGATGATTGATATCCGGCGATTCCGGTTAATTGCATTTTCATAACCATTATATGGCTAATAATGACCGGCGTAATATAATGCGGGCGGATCAGGGATAGGCCGTCACATTTTTTGTTGAAACCGCTTTCATTATTTTTTATCATTTTAAGCGGAAAATACGTGAATATTTTAAAGGCAAGGAATAACGTTAACTGACTTCAATTTTGGGGGATGCAATCATGAAGAACCACATTCTCAAAACCGCCATTATTCTGGCCGTCATGATCCTGCTGACAGGCAGTATGACGGTTCAGGCCCAGAGGCAGGGAACCTCGGCATCCGAAATCAAGCCGTTTGTATGGATCCAAACCGGTCTCCTGAATGAGGATGACAGCGATACCAGTCCTTCATTCATTTGCAGAAGTGCCCGCATAGGACTGTACGGGAAGGCCACCCGGGACATCAATTATCGATTGATGTTCGAGGCGATTCACGGGGCCGATTTCGATCCCAGGCTGTACGATGCCTGGATCGAGTATAAGTTAAGTAACGATTTCGGCCTGAAGGTCGGGCAGTTCAAATATCCCT
This sequence comes from Candidatus Zixiibacteriota bacterium, assembly GCA_040752235.1. Lineage (GTDB taxonomy): Bacteria > Zixibacteria > MSB-5A5 > GN15 > PGXB01 > PGXB01. The sequence goes on from JBFMFJ010000037.1 coordinate 9,727, forward strand.
TCGGTATCGAGGCCTATCCCGGCATAGTCTACTGGAAATTCATCGATCCAAGCTATGTTACTGAGGCTATTGTCAAGGAAATGGGACGAAAAGACACCGGCGAGGAAAGCGGTGTTTACAGGGATATCGGTATCGAGGCGGCAGGCCGTTACGAGTTTGATCATGACTACAAGGCCACTTATAACATTATGCTGATGAACGGCAACGGCATAAACACGACCGATGATAACGATCATAAGGACCTTGTCCTGCACGGCAATCTCGACACTCCTTCCGGCCTGAAGCTGGGTGTTTCATATTTCCAGGGAAAGTCGTTCAGTGCAACCGACGATGAGGGCCTTTCGGAAAACGCCTTCGGTTTCGATTTCGCCTGGACAAATGATATCAACGACCGGCCTTTTATGCTCCAGGGCGAATTGATAACAGCCATTTATGAACAGCGCGGCCGCGATCCCGAGCCATGGGGATATTATTTGTACGGGACTTATTTCTTTACCGAGGAGATCGAGATCGGGTTGCGCTACGATTTCTATGATCCCGACATCCTGGAACCGGACGCCGACAGTTACAAAAGGGCGACTCTTCTTTTCGGTTACAGTTTTGCCAAAGACCAGCTTATCCGCGTCAATTATGAAATCATAGACAATGAATATGATGACATGGATTATGTTTTTCAGGTTCTCTGCCAGATAGCCTTATAATTGAATTATATCATTGGCATAAAAAAAGCGGTGCCGAGAGACACCGCTTTTTTGATTTATCGACAATCAGATAATCTGCTCGACCATTCGCTTGAAATCATTATAGGTGCGCGCCCCGGTAAAAGTCTCGCTCAGGACTTTGCCGTTGCGATCCACGAAAACGGTGAAAGGCACGCCTGAGCCAAGCCCGAATAATCTGGCGCTCTGGGCATCAGCCATCATCATGGGCCAGTCATAACCGTACTGTGCAGTAAAATCCTTAACCTGCTGGGGGGTGCTTCTGACAACCAGCCCCACGATTTCCAGCCCCTTCCCTCTGTACTCATCATAGATTTTTTTCAGATCGGGCATTTCCCGTTTGCAGGGCGGACACCAGGTCCCCCAGAAATTGACAATCAAAGGTTTCTTCCCGACATACTCGCCGAAGGAATGCGTATTGCCGTCCAGATCATAGGCGGTTAGCGTGGACAGACCGGCAACAGCAGTGGTAGTGATGGTGGTGGTGGCACTTGCACCGCCTGTTTTGTCCGATGATGATGAACATGAAATCATGAATATTGCCAGCAGTGCAAAACCGAAAACTATAATAAAATCCTTCCTCATCAATCCTCCTGCTTAACCTTTATTAAAAGCCTTGCGGCCGCCGTTTTTCATATAGTCGTCGAAACTCATCTTATCATAGAGAGATTCTTTCATAAAGAAGAGCACATCGAGAAAATTTCCGGCTTCCTGATAACCGGGAAGAACTCCCAGCCGCTCACCGTTGGGCTTCAAGAACCAGTAGGCGGGATATCCCTGGACCCGATATTCGGCGCGGCTCAGGTCGCGTTCCGTGATTTTATATCCATCGATGTCCAATTCCTGTTTCGAATCGCCGTCCACTTTGATGGTGACAAAATTATCGCTGAGCATCTTGATAATATCCGGCTCCTTGAATGTAGTCGCATTCATTTTTTTGCAGTAGCCGCACCATGCTGTCGTGAAATTGACCAGGATATGCTTGCCGGAAGCTTTGGCGGTTTTAAGCCCTTCATCATAACGGACCCAGTTGATTTCCTGGGCTTTCTCGAGCTCTTTTCCGTCGCCATCGGAACCTTTCCTGCTGTTCTCTTCCGCTGTCGTCACCGTAAATACCAGCACGAATACCAGCAACAGGTTTAGGAGTCTTTTCATGCCAACCACCTTATTTTGAATAAGTTCTATCCATTTTTACAATATAAAACAATATTAGATTTATAAAAGTTCTTTTTATTTAATCGGCGGACGCAAATAAACGGAAGAATCGCCGAGGATTTCCTTCAATTTCAGCAGTAATTTCTGGTTGGGTGCGACCTGGAAACGCTTTGATCGAATTATATACTCATCGCCGTTGCGACGGGCGGCAAAAATAACCGGCGTCTGGCCCTGATTTTTGACCAGGACATTTTCCACCGCGGTAAGTTTCCTTTCGGGTGTGTCTTCATCCAGTTTGATGACCAACTGGCAGTCGAATCGTTCAGGAAGTGAATCCAGCGGATACAAACTATTGACAATCACTTTGGCTGCTTCGCCCTCACGGGTGGAGACCCGTCCTTCCATCATGACAATATTATCTTCGAAAATATGGTCCTTGCCCTTTTCATAACAGTCTGAGAAGATGATCATCTCCGTCGTACCCTTGAAATCTTCCAGAGTGACAAAGGCCATCCGATTGCCGCGTTTGTCGTTCATAAGCTTGATCGTGGAGATAATCCCGCCCAGCCTGACTTCGCGGCCGTCTTTCACCGCCTGCATCTTCTCGGTATCTACCGTCCCGAAAGCGATAAGTTCGGAGCGGAAACGATCAAGAGGATGCCCCGATACATAAAAACCCAGCATTTCTTTTTCGGAAGCCAGTTTTTTCGAGATCGACCAGTCCGGCTCATCAGGCAAGTCCGGTTCCTTCCTGGTCACCGTTTCCCCCATACCGGCAAACAGATCAACGGTTGATGACTGGTTCTGGACCTTTTGTCCGAACTCCAGCATGGCTTCTACTGCAGTCGTCTTTTGGGCGCGGTTCCCCGGGATATTGTCGAAGGCGCCGGCCGAGATTAAAGATTCCACAGTACGACGGTTAAGACTCTTAAGGCTGACCCGGCTGACAAAATCGGCAAAACTGATGAATGGACCGCCTTCATTGCGAGCCTCGACAATAGCCTCAACCGCCCCTTCACCGACATTCTTAACGGCCCATAGACCGAACCTGATTTTCTTATCTTTAACGCTGAAGCCTTTTTCCGACTCATTCACGTCGGGCGGCAGCACCACGATATTCATCTTCCGGCATTCCTCCATCAGAACATAAATTCTGTCGGACGAATCCATTTCGGAAGTCATATTCGCCGCCATGAACTCAAGCGGATAATGCGCTTTCAGGTAGGCGCACTGGTAAGCGACATAGGCATATCCGGTCGAATGCGCCTTATTGAAACCATAGCGGGCGAAGGTTTCGATCTGATCGAACACCGCCGAGGCAATCCTGGGATCGATTTTTTGCTTATCACATCCATCCAGAAATTCTTTCTTCTGGACCGCCATTAACTCGGCTACTTTTTTGCCCATGGCCTTACGCAGGATATCGGCCTTGCCCATGGTATAGCCGGCGAGAGAATTGGCGATCTGAAGCACCTGTTCCTGGAAGACTATGACGCCGTAAGTATCCTTCAGGATTTTTTCAAGCTTGGGGTGCAGGAATTCCACTTTCTGGCGGCCATGCTTGCGCTCGATATAGACATCTATCATTCCCGAATCAAGGGGACCGGGGCGATAAAGAGCGTTCATAACGGTCAGATCGGTCAGATTTTCGGGCTTCAGCTTTCGGAGATAGTCGCGCATGCCGGGAGATTCAAACTGGAAAATACCGACGGTATCACCACGAGCGAACAGCTTATATACTTTTTTGTCGGTCAAATCGATATCATCAATGTCAATTTCCTTTTCGAAATTCCGGCTGATCATTTTCAGGCAGTCCTGAATGACTGTCAATGTCCGCAGTCCGAGAAAATCCATCTTCAGCAGGCCGATTTCTTCGGTCATTTTCATATCGAACTGTGTCGTTATTTCGCCCTTGGACCCCTTGAATAGCGGAATATAATCGGTCAGGTTCGAGGGCGCGATGACAACGCCGGCGGCATGAGTCGAGGCATGGCGCGCCAAACCTTCAAGCGTCTTAGATAAATCAATCAGCTTCTTGACCCGGACATCCTTTTCGTAAAGATCCTTAAGGTCGGGATTATCGATCAGCGCCTGTTCCAGAGTCATCTTGACAGCGAACGGCACCATTTTGGCGATCTTATCCACATCGGAATAAGGCATGCCAAGCACGCGCCCGACATCGCGAATGACCCCCCGTGCCGCCATGGTACCGAAAGTGATAATCTGACAGACATTTTCTTCCTTATATTTTCTTACCACATAATCGATAATTTTGTCGCGGCCGCGGTCGGCGAAATCGATATCGATATCGGGCATCGAAATACGTTCCGGATTGAGAAACCGCTCGAAAAGCAGGGAGTATTTTATTGGATCGATATTGGTAATGCCGAGGCAATACGAAACCAGCGAACCGGCAGCGGAGCCTCTTCCCGGCCCCACCGGGACTTCAACGGAGCGGGCATGATCAATGAAATCTTTGACGATCAGGAAATATCCGGCAAAACCCATCTGGTTGATAATACCAAGTTCATAATCAAGACGTTTCTTGAGATCATCGGTGGTTTTCTTGTAGCGCTCGACCAACCCCTGCTCGGCCAGAAAGCGAACATATTCATCGGCATCCTTATGCGGTTCCGGGATCGGGAAATGCGGCAAATGGAGATGTCCCATTTCCATCTCAAGATTGCAGGCTTCGGCGATTTTGATGGTATTTTCAATAGCCTCGGGATAATCGCCGAATAATTCGGTCATTTCCTCGGTCGATTTGAAATAGATTTGATCGGTGTTGTAGCGCATCCGGTCATGGTCGGATATCAATTTGCCGGTCTGAATACAGAGGAGGGCATCATGTGCCTCCCAGTCCTCGCGATTCAAGTAATGGCAGTCGTTGGTGGCTACGAGGGGGATTCCGGTCTGGCGGTGGATGGTGTGGATCATCGGCAGCAGAAGTGCTTCCTTTTCCATGCCATGATTCTGCATCTCGAGGAAGAGGTTGCCCTCCCCGAAAATATCCCGGAGTTCGAGCGCCGCCCGCACGGCATCATCGACTTTGCCCTGCAGAAGATTCCAGTTGACCTCCCCTTTAAGGCAGGCGGTAAGGGCGAACAACCCTTCCGAATGTTCGCGCAGGAGTTCTTTATCGATGCGCGGTCGGTGATAGAAACCTTCCAGAAAACCGGCCGATGAAAGCTTTATCAGATTCTTGTAACCGGTTTTATTCCTGGCCAGAAGAACCAGGTGGAATCCGCCGTCGGGATATTTGCCCGACGGTTTCTTGTCCAACCGTGATCCGGCGGCGACATAAGCCTCCGTTCCGATTATCGGCTTGATTCCGGCCCGGGTGGCTTTTTTGTAAAATTCCGCGGCCCCGAACAGATTGCCATGATCGGTAATGGCCAGCGCCGGCATCCTGTGTTTCTTGGCTAATTCTATTAACGGATCAAGCTTGCAAGCGCCATCCAGAAGCGAATACTGGCTGTGGGTATGCAAATGAACAAAATTGGCGAATTTCATTTTAATTCAATAGTAGTTTAGTTTCTGCTGTACATGTTGCCTGTTTATTTTAACATATTTTCCGACCGTTTAAAACCAAAAAAATGCATCGTGTCATTTTTTTTACGCCCCCGGATGAAAGATGTATTACTTAATTCCTCAATCGCCGGTCAATCTCAGATCGAACCGGTGATACCGTCGTAAATAAATACGCCGCCGAGATATATAAGGAAAAGGGCGCAGACTGCTATCAATACTTTGTATCCGGTCCCGACTATCAGCTTACGACCCTTCCAGATAAGAAAACTGACCAGGCTGTACCAAACCAGGTCGGAGAGAATATGGCCGACATAAAATACCGGCGGTCCGACCACCCCATGCCGTATCGACTGCACCAGGAAGGCGGAACCGGTTGTGGCCCACCAGACAAACCAGTAGGGATTGGATAACGACGTGATTATGCCATCAAGAATCAACCGCCCGGTCTTTTTGGCTTCGCGGGATTCAATGGCTGTTTCAATACCGGCGCTCTTAAGACCGCGAAACATCCCGATTGCCATTAGAATCAGCATACCCCCGCCGACAACACCGATGACATTGCTGACCATCTGATCCTTGGCCAGAGCCGCCAATCCCACGGAAAGCAAAATGACCACGGCCAACTCGGCAATGGCATGGCCTAGGACTATAATCGGCCCGGTCACTATACCCTTGCGCGGGGTCTCG
>JBFMFJ010000038.1:0-9676 GCA_040752235.1 Candidatus Zixiibacteriota bacterium
GAAAAGGAGTATCTCGGTTTCAAAAAACGCGGACTGTCTGCATCCAGAAAAGGTATATTAAAATACTCTTCCCTGATAAATTCTGCTATTACCCTGAAAATTGGTCGCAAGGTCGTATCAGGCAACGTATTAGATATAGATGACCAGGGCCGTTTGGTGGTCGAGACAGCCGACGGCGTCAAACATTTCTCCGCGGGAGAGGTCACTATGCATGGTTCGGGAAGTTGAATTTTGACTGAAAATGTGAAAAATTTCACTTGGCATTTTTCAAAATCGCATTATATTGTCAGTGCGATAATGACTTGATTAGAGGAAGTAATGTACTCGCAAAAGGTTATTGAGCATTTTCAAAATCCGCAGAATGTCGGCGAGATCGAGGACGCCGACGGCGTCGGGACAGTCGGCAACCCGTCCTGCGGTGATATTATGAAAATGTATATAAAAGTTGAAAATAATATTATAACTGATATAAAGTTTAAGACTTTCGGATGCGGCGCGGCCATTGCCACCAGTTCCATCACCACGGCTATCGTTAAGGGCAAAACTATCGAGGAAGCCGAGAAATTGACCAGGAATGAGGTTGCCGATGCCCTGGGGGGACTGCCGCCGATCAAAATGCACTGCTCCAATCTGGCCACCGATGCTCTTCGCGCCGCTATCGATGATTACCGGGCCAACCAAAGCGGAAAGAAGATGTGATGCGAACCTTATTCGCCGTATTGAGCCTGTTCTTGATTACGGCGTTATTATTTGGTTGTATCCAGCGTGTTGAGCAAAAGGCCAGAATCGACTTCACGCGATATTTTCCCCTGAACGACGGCAATAGTTATTACTATTCCGGCCCTATGGGCCGATGTGCGGTATCCTCCATTCAGAATAACCTGTTCACCTTCACATTTCATGATTCCCTGGGAAATGTCAAGTGGTGGCAGGATTATCGATTGAGCCATGATACTGTCCTTCTTGACAATATTATTGACCGCTCCGATTCGGGATTCTATGTGCATTTTGTTCCGCCGCTGCCGTTCGGCCCCTGGTCAGATCTCGTAGGCGATACGATGCTGATAGAAGCAGTCGAAATCAGAAATGATTCGGCCAATTCGCATATCAGAATCATGGTCGGTTATGAAATACAGGGAATCGATACCATATCGACACCGGCCGGTAAGTTCGAGGGGTGTATCAGGGTCGGCGTGAATTATTCCACATCGGAGAACCCGCCCGTGTCATTCCTGAATGGAACCGGCATCTATTGGTTTGCGCGGGATATGGGGCTTGTTAAGTATGAGACAATAAACGGCTCCGGCATTTTGCTGGAGGCATTGATTGATGGGGTTGAAATCCCATAAGGTCTGGAGGGACCTGTAATGGATATTAATAAAAATACTACTATCGGCGAAGTTATTGCAAATATACCGGGAGCCGCCGCCGTTATAAAGAAGTACTTTCATGGCGGGTGTTACGGCTGCCCTTCGATGCAAATGGAAACTCTCGAAATGGGCGCCGAACTTCACGGCCATGATGTAAACGATATAATCGCCGAACTGAAGAAGTTGGCCTTAAACTGACCTGAAAACGAAGCTGAAGCAATAACTGACTGATAATGCCGGAACTTCCTGAAGTCGAGACTGTTGTTCGCGGCCTGCAACAGACGATATTAAGCAAGACCATCGAATCGGCATCTATAAACTCACCCAAAATCGACAGTGATAATCCGCGCGGATGGCTGGATTTGCTCAGGAATAAAACATTCATCAATATCCGCCGCCGCGGCAAAAACATTCTCATTGATCTTTCCGATAATTACACTCTCTGGGTGCATCTGAAAATGACCGGACATCTTTATTATATGCCGGGGAAAACGGAAATCAGCAAACATGATCTTATGATATTCCAATTGAAAAACAACAGTTATCAGTTGCGTTTCAATGACTATCGCCGTTTTGGGAGGGTGCGTTTATTCAATACCGACCAGGTAATGAACCAGAAGGGATTGGCCGAACTGGGTCCGGAACCTCTAGAGATCTGCCGGAAAGATTTCATCCGATTATTCAAATCTACCCGGCGCATGATCAAACCGGCCCTTCTGGATCAGACATTTCTGGCCGGACTCGGTAATATTTATGCCGATGAGACTCTGTACCTCAGTCGAATCCACCCGCGCCGATTAACCGATACTCTTTCAGATAAAAAACTGGCCGAGCTTCATGATCATATCGTAAAAATCCTGAAAAAGGCCATCAGCCTGATGGGCACCTCGGTTGATACCTATGCCGGGGTCAACGGCCAACCGGGAGGATTTCAGAAGTATCTCAATGTTTATGGGCGTGAGGGAGAGGCATGTTTCCGTTGCGGCGCAATCATCAAAAGAGAAAAAATCGGCTCCCGCTCGGCCCATTTTTGCCCTCGCTGCCAGAGAAATCGTTAATCGCCCGCATCATTCTTCCGTATAAATCTTAAAATCTGTATATTAATGTAAATATAGCAGGAAATCTATTTTGCAAATATGAGGAATATATGGGCAAGTCACTGACACATAAAATAATCGAAAAACATCTCATCTCCGGCGAAATAAAGCCGGGCAGTGAAATCGCTATAGATATCGATCATGTCCTGGTCCAGGACATCACCGGGACCCAGGTCTTTCTGCATTTCGAGGCTATCGGGCTCGAGCGGATCGGCGCCAAAGTCGCCGTATGTTACGCCGATCACAATGTCCTGCAGATTAAGCCGGAAAACATGGAAGATCATCTGTATCTCCAGTCGGCGGCAAAGAAATTCGGTGTCTGGTTTTCCAAACCGGCCAACGGTATCGGCCACCAGATTCACCAGGAGCATTTTGCCGTTCCCGGAACCACCGCCGTCGGCGCCGACAGCCATACGCCGCACAACGGCGGTATGGGCGTTCTCGCTATCGGCGCTGGCGGGCTCGATGTTGCCGTCGCCATGGGCGGCGGGGGATACAGCTTCGTCATGCCCAGGGTGGTCAATGTGCATCTGACCGGTGCATTGAAACCATGGTCAACCGCCAAGGATGTTATTCTCGAGATGCTCCGTCGAGTCACGGTGCGCGGCGGCTTCGGTAAAATTTTCGAATACACCGGCCCCGGCATCAAGACATTAAACGTGCAGCAGCGCGTCACAATAACCAATATGGGAACTGAGATGGGTGCAACGACATCGATCTTTCCTTCCGATGAAATCACCAGACATTATTTCGAAATCACCGGCAGGCCGCATGACTGGCGGGAAATGCTCCCTGATAGTGATGCCGAATATGACGACCGTATCGAGCTTGATCTGTCAAAAATCGAGCCGCTGGTGGCACAGCCGTCGCTTCCCGATAAAGTCGTCCCGGTGCGTGAAATCGCCGGAATCCCGATTGAGCAGGTGATGGTCGGTTCATGCACCAACGGTGCCTATGCCGACCTGAAGGCCGTCGCAAAAATCATGAAGGGGCGGCAGGTGCATCCTGATGTCAATTTCTTCATTCATGCCGCCAGCCGGATGGCCCTTGAGCAATTGGCCGAAGAAGGTTATCTGGAAGATTTGCTCAAAGCCGGAGTCAATGTCGCCGAGCCGACCTGCGGGGCATGTATCGGGTCCGGTCATGTTCCGGCGCCGGGAGCCCGCTCATTGCGGGCAATTAACCGCAATTTCCGGGGCCGTTCCGGTTATAAGGATGACCTGGTTTACCTGGCCAGCCCGGAGACCGCCGCCGCCACCGCTATCACCGGCGTTCTGACTGATCCTTCGACTCTTGATATCCAAGCGCCCCCATCGGAACTTCCGCCCAAAATCCGCCAGGATAACCCGAATCTTATTCCGCCCGCATCGGAAGCGGAGGCTAAAAAACTCAACATCAGGCGCGGCGATAATATTGTTCCGGCCAAACCGAAGGATGTCCTGCAGGACACTATTTCCGGCGAGGTGCTTATCAAAGTCGAGGATGATATTTCCACCGATCATATTATGCCGGCCGCGGCGGAGATTCTGGCTTATCGCTCGAACATTCCCAAAATCAGCGAGTATGTCTATAATCGTCTCGATCCCGGCTTTTCCGCCAGAGCCAAGGCCAAAGGAGGCGGTTTCATTGTCGGCGGCGAGAATTACGGGCAGGGTTCCTCGCGCGAGCATGCCGCGCTGGCCCCGATGTATCTCGGTGTCAAAGGCGTCATCGCCAAATCATTCGCGCGGATTCATCACTCCAACCTGGTCAATTTCGGTCTCCTGCCGCTGACCTTCAAGAACAAAGATGATTATGACTTTATCGAGCAGGGCGATGAACTGGTTATCAGGAATTGTATTTCCTCGGTGGACAAGACGACTTTCACGATTCAGAATACGACGCGCGGATACAATATCGAAGCTGAAGCTAAACTGACCGACCGCCAGAAGGAGTTACTGAAACTGGGCGGTCTTCTGACCTACACCCGCAAACGAGGCATGGCAAAGAAGAAATAAAGTGAGATTCTTTAATACAGATTGGGGCACGATAAGCGTGCCCTTTTTTTTATGCCTTCTTCGCCACCCTCACTATCACATAGGCGATCATGGCGAAAACGAAAAAGACCAGCAAAAGCCAGGCGATGCCCTGCAATGTGCCGATAATTGTCTGATACACTTCCAGCACCCAGTGATTCATGTCCAGAGTAGCCATCTGCGCGTTTTCCATTGTCGGCGGCTCGATGTACTGCTTGAGTTGCCAGATACGCACGCCGGTCGAGATACCGACGACATAGACGGCATACTTGAGATACTTTGACCAGGCCGAACTGATTTCATCACTGATAATTTTGGCCAGAATTTTGTCGAGTGGTTTGCTGAAAAGCAGGACGACCAGAAAAGACACCACCAGAGAGATTACAAATGTCACCCCAAGAAGTGTGATAAACATAATGCTCCCCTTCGCATAGAGTTGGAGCAAAGGTATTTTGTTTTTATTATCCTGTCAATCCGAAATGCAGCGGGCGGACATTACTGCCCGCCCGCCATATACAGAAAGGAAGTTCATGCTTCCGGGCAAATCGGCGCGGGACCGCCCTTATAGAGATAATTTATAAGATAGGTAACATCAAGAAGATTAATATTCATACTGCCGTTTGCATCACCGGCTTCCAATGGTATCGGAGCCGCCTTTGATTTATAAAGGTATCCAATAATATATGTAACATCGAGCAGGTTCACAGCCCCGCTGTGATCCGAATCTCCGCACATATACTGCAATGCTATTACAGCATCAAGTTGATGCGTCTCTATCATCAGAAAAGTCGTGTCAAATGAGCTGAATCCAGGCCGATGCACCGATATATGCTGCATCCCGCCGCCGACATTGAGAATTGAATAATCGCCGCTCGCATCGGTTGTATCGGCGACACCATCCTGTAATGAAGTGATTATCGTACCGTCAAGTCCGGATAATACTCCGTTGTGAGTAACAGTCCCGTGCAATTCAAAGGCATTCGCCAATATCACTGTCATCGAATCAGTCGTGCTGTTGCCGACAATATCTGTTGCGCGGGCATACACAATATATTCACCATTGTGGAAATATGGCGTTTCCCAGCAATATGCCGAATCTGTCACTTCCACACTGCCGTCACCCTCCGTGTTAGTCAGATAAAAGAGCAGTTCCGGTATCACGTTCGGATTTGTATAATCGCCGTAATAAACAATACTTCGGTACATTGCCATCCATCCGCCGTTATACGATCCGACCGGCTCATTGAAAATGACCGTGGTGGTCCAGGGAATCGATGAATCCCCTTCGATTTTGTACTCCAGCATATATGGCGCCGTCCCGAAATTATAATTGAAACAGTGATCCATTGCCCGGCAAATGATGTCGATATATCCGGATGCCGGCTGCCCTTCCTCATAAAGAGTATCCGCGATATCATCATAAAAGGCAAATAGCTGATCGCCGATGGCGCTCTCGAAATATGGATAATCCGGATCGACGACGCCGTCAAGAGACTCCAGTGGGTTGCCGGTAAATTCATAATCATAAAAACCGTCGGCCCAGGCAGTCGCATCACCGGAATATCTTATTTTGGCCAGATGAACATGATTTGGAGTGGAAGGATCCGGCCATCCCCCGACTATCACCCCCAGCGATTCGCTGACCTCAACATATTTGCCCACCCAGACACTGATATAGTGTTTATTGAGATGGGCATACAACCAGCCGTCTGATTCGGCATCATTGGCCGAATCGGCGATGGCAATACGCCAGTGACGGTCACTATTGAATATGGTGTAAACGGCTTTGACATAGCCGGCCTTGATGGCATAAACCGGCGTTCCCGCATCATCGGCAATATCGATGGCATTATGCACATACATGCCGTCCGGCATACCCTGAATATGCCCATATGTGGCCGAAACAATATGCCAGCTGCTGTCCGGCCAGATCGGCCAGGGAAGAGCATTGGCATTGACACAAACCCCGATAAATAAGATAAAGACTACAATGATACGATATAGAATTATCATGGCAACATTTCCATAATTATTATATTCCCGGACAGACCGGGGCCGGCCCGCTTTTGTACAGGTATGTTATTAAGTAAGTGACATCCAATATATTGATGGCACCGTTCCCGTTGGCATCGCCGCCCTCCATCGGTACCGGTTCCGGGCCGCCTTTATACAGGTAGGTTATTAAATAAGTGACATCCAATATATTGAGGGCGCCGTTCCCATTGGCGTCACCGCAGATGTAATCAAGAAGCAGGGTTTTATTGAACTCGAAGTTTTGATCCATCACTATTGTCGTATCGAATGGTGCAAATCCCGGCCTCCGCACGGTGATTAATTGATCAAAAATACCGACATCTGGTATGGCATAGTGCCCTGTTTCATCGGTCGTATCGCAGGCTCCGTTTTCCACCGCAGTGATTATAGTTCCTTCAAGCGCAGAATTTCCCTGCAGCATAATGGTTCCCGATAACTCGAAGAAATTGCCCAGCCTCACCTGCATCGAATCAACCGTAATACTCCCGACATGATCCGTCGCCCGCGCATAGACCCAGTACTCGCCGTTGCGAAAGTCTGTCGTGTGCCAGCAACCCAGGAGATCCTCCGGCTCGACCGTGCCGTCGCTATCCGTGTTGGTCAGATTGAAAAACATGGCCTGACTGTCGGCCGTAAAACTGGTATTGCAGTATCCGTCATCCTGGTATATAATCGATTTATAAGTGCACATATAGCCGTTGTATGAACCCATCGGCTCATTGAAACAGACGGTTGTCGTCCAGGGAATCGAGGAGTCTCCTTCGATCTTGTATTCCAGTTTATATGGAACCGATTTCCATTGGTAGAAATTGACATAATCATACGCACTGCAGATGATATTCACATCGCCCGAAAGCGGCTCGTCCGCCGCGAAATATTCAGGGTACCCCTCGCTGCAGAATCCAAATAGTTGACCGTTCAGGGCAAGGTCCAGGACCGGGGGATCGGGATCATAGATGTTCTCCATATATAGCAGCGGGTTATCGATAAACTCCCAATCCCAGAATCCGTTTGACCAGTCATATTGAGTGCCTTGAAACCGGATCCTCGAGAAATGCAGATGCCTGACAATGGTTGGATCATCCCATCCCACCACCGTTGCTATCATCGTTCCCGCTTCCACCCACTGTCCCGGCATTACATAGATATTATACTTGTCGACATGAGCGTACATCCACCCATCGCACACTGCCGTCCCGGCCGAATCGGCTATCGCGATTCGCCACCCGGAATCGGAATCATTTATTGTAATAATCGCCTTGACATAACCCGATTCGACGGCATAAACCGCCGTCCCTTCAGGGACTGCAATATCGATTCCTGAGTGCAGATAAATTTCATTCTGCACCAGACCATAAGTGGCCGAAATCTGGTGATTAGTGCTGTCGGGCCAGACCGGCCACATGGCAGCCGGGGCGTTAGCCGCACATAATAGCAGGACGGCCAATAGCAGGAATTTTCTGTCAGCCATAGTAATTCTCCCGCATATTTATAAATTTTTAGCTTGTGAGAATACCACAGCGGGAATCGCCCCTCCATATGGCTTTGGGCCACAACGCACAATACCCTGCTGTGTATGTTGCCTGTCTTTATGGCGGCGGAAAGTACTTATTCTGACATTAAATATACAATAAATTCCGTTTTTTCCGAGGACTAATTTGACCTGAAAGCAAAAAGTTTGAACAATATGAAGTGATGCGTCTATTATTGAAGCAATTAATATGGTTTTCTAAGGTGATAATGATAATCATTTATCGGAAGGCGGGGATTCACCGCTTAATTCTTCGATCAGTTCGGCCTTCGTTTCCGGATGCAATTGCAATTCGAACATTTTCAGGAGCGCCAGAAATACCGCCGCGATAAACGGCCCCAGGACGACGCCGAGCAATCCGAACATGGCGATACCGCCCATAATGGAGAAAAACAGCATCATGGTATGTGTCTGTGTTTTTCCCTTGAACAGCACCGGGCGAAGGAAGTTGTCAATCTGACTCACGACCAGCAGGCCAATGGCAATCAGGAGAATGCCTTTTATCTGTGATCCTCCTATAAAGAGAATAATTCCGGCCGGAATGTAAACCAGGAACGGTCCCAGTATCGGTATGAAGGCCAGAAGCGCCATGACCGCACCCCACAACACCGGTGATGATATTCCCATAATCCAGAAAAGCAGACCGCCCAGAAAACCCTGGATTAGTGCAATCACCACGCCGCCGTACATCATACCCTCGATCACCTCGCGCAGGTGCGAATACATAAGGGCCACGCGATCATCTTCAAGAGGCGTGATTCTTTTCATGAAATTGACAATACTGTCGCCGTCGCGAAAGAAAAAGAACATGGCGAACAGCATCAGGACAAAATAGGTTATGGTCATGGTTATATTGGCAATGGCGGTTGTCGCCTGGGTGCCTATCGCACTTGTAATGGTCGTTATGGCATTCCTGACAATCGCCTCGAGATCGAGATTGGCCAGTTGAGGATAATCGGCAAGTTTCTTTTTTATGGCTTCCCAGAACGGAATATTCGGTGCGAGGATGGAGTCAAGCTCGCCGCTTTGATAGGCATCATTGAGTTTTTGCACAGCCGTCGCCGCTTCGCTGACCAGCGAGGCCAGAATATACAGCGCCGGGCCGATAATTATCAGACAGACGATGATGCATGTCAAAAGCGAGGCCATTCCCGGCGATTTGACTTTGCGGCGCATCAAATTGTAGAGCGGGTAGAAGACAATGGTCAAAATCCCGGCCCAGGCGATCGGCGTGAAAAACGGGATCATGATCCGGTAAAACAGATAGAAAAAGGCGGCGGCAATCAGGAAGAACAGAGCATTGGTGATGTATTCGCGTTTCATGATTCGATCGGGCCTTTCCCTGGCATCGATGATATTCGATTCTCTCGATAATTCCACATAGAAGATAGCATATTATATATATCGGTTCAAGCAAAAAGCAATTGAGCCTATGTAAGCCAAAGTGTTGAAAAAGATTACGTGTGTGAGAATTGCTGTAGGTCAGGAGCCTTGTCAATGAGCCTGAGGGACGAAGGGCGCTCCTGACATCTTAAAAAATGTGGTAAAAATCCCACCCCAAGGGGTGGGGCACAGGAGCTCAGGAAGGTCAAGTTCCTATAAGTACCAAGACGAATGAGAAACCCGACA
>JBFMFJ010000038.1:9686-15792 GCA_040752235.1 Candidatus Zixiibacteriota bacterium
ATAAGTTCCAATGGTATAAAGAGGACAGGGCACCGGTGTCCTGTTCCTACAATTAAATGTGACCGGCGGGTCCACAGGAGAATAGGCGGGCTCACTTATTCCGTCAAAGACGGAATTGCGGATCCCACCCTACGGTCACTAACGGCAGATATTACCAGCAAATGGGAGGGAGGCCGCCCTTGTACAAATAATATATCAGATAGGTGACATCGAGCAAATTGCAGTGATCATCATCATTTAGGTCGCCGCAGACATAATTCTCACCGGCCGTGAAACTCCGCGCGGGGCTCCATTCGCTCCAGCCGCACTGGTTTATTTCCACGCAAATCCGCCAGTAATAGGTTGCCCCGGGGGTAAGACCGGACAGCGTGCGGTCATCCCAGGAAGTTTTACCCTCTATAACAGGTTCGATAAAATCGGGAGAATCATCAATCTGCAGCCAATATGAGACAGCATCGCGAGTTTCACCCCAGTCGAGTCTGATGGGCTGATTCAGGCCGGTCGAGGCATCATCCGGGGCGATCAGTTCGGGCGCTTCGGCAATAGGGCAGTGAGTGGTGAATGAATACACCTCGGTCCATTCGGTTTCACCATAATACGGCTGGGATATCATTTTCCAGTAATAGGTGGTTTGCAGGTCCAAATCCGAAACCGTCAGGAAAGTGTCATAAACCTGGCCGGAATAAACAAAAGGCGGGTTAAAATCAGGTTCATCATCAAGCATAAACGTAAAATACTGTGGTTCGATTAGGCAACTCCATTCAAAAGTCACCGGAATTTCGACATCTATGGCATCATCGGGAGGGAAAATGGCGACCGGCCGGGCATCGACAGTCGTAAATGACCAGACATCAGTCCGGCGAGTTTCATTCGAACCTCTCACCAAAGACAGATTGTAATAGTATGTTGTGTTGAATCTGGGAACACGTTCCTCCCCAAAGCCGCCCCAGGTAAAAAAAGTATCCGGCACATAGTATCTGTCAAATATTAAGGGATTCTGGAAATCCGGACTATCATCTACGTAAATGAAAAAATAATCCGGGTCTATTGGAGAGGTCCATTCGAATATTGTCGGTATTTCGAAATTGGTTTCACCATTGGCAGGTATTTGCGGTTCCGGTCTTAAATCATATGATGTAAATGACCAGACATCACTCCATTCGGTTAATCCATCGATAAGCAATGCTCTTACTTTCCAATAGAATTTCAAAGAGTCATATCCCACCAGGGGAAATTGCACGCTTGAATCAGGGCTCGCAAGATACATATACATACATTCAAAGCTAATACATGTATCTAAATAAATATCGTACATAAAGGCATCTGGTACGGCGCTCCAGAAGAACTCCAATTGGTCATAAGGTACTTCCGTGGCTTCATTTTCCGGCCACCAGAGATTCGGCCCTGGTATTTGCGCGACGGTTAACTGATAACAAAAGACAAACAACAATAATACGAGAAAGGTTCTCGAGGTTTTCATAGTCAACCCTCCCGGGTAAGATTTGTGAGTTCGCTCGTTTGATAACTGATCTATGTTTAACTAAGAAAAATCGACAAAAAAAGAAATTAACCGCTATATAAAATATACCAACTTAACCCTGATTATACAAGAGGAAAACGGATTGTCTTGATAATAGGCAGGAGTCTGGAGACTTCTGCCCTACTACCGCCTTAAGTAGGGGCGTATTGAAATACGCCCTTTTTACATTTGGGCAATATCAAATCTGGCTGCAGCTACAAACTATCAGCAAGAATGCAATGTGGATAATTTCTTGACGAATCCGATATAATAGCTATATTATAAGCGACTGAAAAATCGCAAGTTAGATATAAAATAACCTATTTTCAGGTGGGCTATGACAAAATTAATCATCGTCTCGCTGTTTATCCTCACCACATTATTATTAGTCAGTCCGGTTTTCGCCGAAGAGAACCTTCAGGAAGAACTCGAAGCCATACAAAAAGATATCGAAACCAACGGCTACAGCTGGACCCCGGCTATAAATCCCATTATCACCGAATACACCGCTGATGAACGCCGGCATCTGGCCGGTTTGAAACTCCCGGACAACTGGGAGGAAATCTGGAGTTCCCACCTGAAACCGGACTTTATGAAACTCGCGGTTGAGGATCTTCCGGCCACTTTCAACTGGGAAGATTCCGGCAAGGTAACCGGTGTCCGCAACCAGGGCGGCTGCGGGTCATGCTGGATATTCGCCGCCGTGGGGGCACTCGAGGCGATATATAAAATCCAGCGGCAGGTCGACCTCGATCTTTCTGAACAGCAGATTCTGTCCTGCGTTTCGGGTGGATGGGGATGCGACGGCGGATGGATGGACTATGCTTATGAGCATTTCCGCGACTATGGATCAGTTTTCGAAGTATATATGCCGTATGCGGCTAATGATGAAGTGCCGTGTACCGAGGATGATTACCCGGTCTATGCCACCTGCAACTCATGGACGGCGATTCCCAATGATGTCTCGGCTATAAAGACGGCCGTCATGACCGCACCGGTGGCGGTGGCGTTTTTTGTCTATAACGATTTTAACTGGTACAATGACGGATGTTATGACCACAGCGATGACTCGGCCGGGGTCAACCATGCCGTGCTGATTGTCGGCTGGGATGACAACATGTGCGACGGGCAGGGAGCCTGGCGGGTCAAAAACAGCTGGGGATTGAACTGGGGCGACGACGGTTATTTCTGGATAAAATACGGCTCATGCAATTTCGGCACCGCGGCGGCCCTGCTCGATATCGATAATGTCGTCTTCACCTCGCAGACACATCTTCCCGATGGCGACATGCTTTGCGCCGACGAAGAATATCAGTATCAGTTCACGGCGGCCCAGGGTGTGGAGCCATACAGTTATTACCGGCAGGTTGGTTTCCTTCCGGATGGCATGACACTCGAGACGAATGGTTTATTGCACGGATACCCGACCCGGGCCAAGACATATACGTTCGGCATCAGAGTCGAGGATTCATCCGATCCGGTGGTCAAGTATCTGAAGTACTTTACGGTCGAGATAAATGACGGCTTGCCGGGGGATGCCAACTGCACCTGTAACTATAATCTAATGGATATAACATACATTGTAAATTACCTGTATAAAAGCGGTCCCGCGCCGACATGCGCCCTGGGCGATGATGCCAATAATGATGATGCTTGCAACTTGCTGGATGTGACATATCTTGTAAATTACCTGTATAAAGGCGGACCGGCTCCAGGATTGTAACAAAAGAAATCGTCACATTCTTTTTTTATCTTATCATTTGATATAATGCGAATTTTTATTGCATAATCGGATAATATTGACTATATTTCTCCCACTCATCTCCGAAGAGCACCTCGAAAAAATTCAATCTCGCCTGACATCATAGTTTTGGATGGAGAACATGCTCTCCGTCCGTATGCATTTTTGTGCCCCGGCGTGACTTAAAAGGAGGTAAGTTATGAAGAAGGTCACTTCAATCTTTTTCGTATTTTTGTTCGCATGTATGCTTGGCGCCGGATTGTCGACTTTTCTGGCCGATAAGGCCATAGCCAGTGATCCGCCCTTCTGCGATATTTTTGAGCACGAGGACTATACTTGCGATACCGGCCCGAATTGTACCAATCCGGAATATCCTTACTATTGGTACGTGAGCTGGGATAAAGCGTATTGTCCTGAAGATCAATGGGCGGGATGCTGGAACGGACTCTGGATGTGTGAATAACGGACTGTAACACTTTTTAACCTTAAATGCCGGGGCGGGGCCGCATGGATTGCGGCCCTTTTTTTAATTTGGCAGCAGTATATTTTCCCTTTAAAAACGGCCGCGAATTAGCTATATTTATTTACGCTTCATTTGAGTTCGCATCTATGGATTTGTCATCAAATGCCCCGGATTGAGTAAGGAAATTCTTCCGGGATTGTACAATATCAATGTAGGGAGTGACAAATGGCCAATACTGCAACCTCTAATTACAAAGACTTTATTATCAAAGCGGTGATTATCTGTGTCACCATTGCCGCCGGTGTCTATCTGGGCATGTTTATCGCCGTTAGAACCGGCTTGACCGGCGGCGGAAATCAGCAGATGCCGCCCGATCAGATGCGTAATACCACCAATCTCGAAATCGGCGACCAGTTCCCTGATCTGCAAATTGCAGATGCTGATGGCAACCAGATCAGTATCAATACCCTTCTTGACGGACGAAAGACTATTGTTGCCTTTGTGGCCGAAGGGTGCAAACCATGCCATGATTTGATGGAATATTTCAAGACTTCGGAAGTTATCAGGGAAAAACAATTGGGAGTGCTGATTCTTACTCAGGATCCGACAGCATTTGCTCCCCTGACAGATTTCCCGGTTTATGGGGTTACGGCGGAGTTGATGAATGCCCTGAGCATTCAGGGGATGCCAACCCTGATCGGTGTTGAAAGCAAAAAGGGGCTTAATATAGTGAAATTCGCCACCGGCGGTTTCGGTTATGACTTCACGGAGGGCATCCTTAATAAATATTTTTGATCCCCGGCAGCAGAACAAGGAGGTTTGACATGAAGAAAGTTCTGTCCGTACTTTCAATCTTTTTGCTGGCTTGCGTCCTCGGCGCGGGCCTTTCAGTTGTGACCGCGGACAATGCCAATGCCGTCCTTATATCATGCTTCGGGCCGCAGTCATATTATATCTTCAGTTGTGATACCGGACCCAAATGCCCCAATCCGAACTGGCCGTACTATGTTTATCATTGTGACGACGAGCTTGGATGCGGCTGTCTGTGGGAATGGTGTCATTCCGACTGGCAGGGTAACTGCGACTAATTAATTACCACCTGTAAGGAAAGAATTGCCGGGGTAAAGGCCGCCGCCAGGCGGCCTTTTTTTGATATGTACAAAGCAATAAATTATAATAGCCCGTTCAGTTCCGCCATTTTTCAGGATTATCAATAAAATTGGCAGAACCTCTTCATCCCGTTTCGAAGGGATTTTGGATTCTGCCCTACGATTTACTTTATTAGCCAGCGGCAGAGTATGGGCATTATTCAATGCAACTATAAATTATTTCTTGCTCGATTTTGAAAATAATATATATTCTGATACACTTTCATTAAGTGGATTACCCTATCTCTGGGCGATAATTTGACAGGACTTTACAAGACTATATATTCTAAGATGGGGATAATATATTGTTGTCGTTTATGTCATTGTTTTTGCAGGTGGAAACTAAAGATTGACATTATGGGATTCGTTGCGTCAAGCCAAACACAAAATCATTGAAATATAAAAACGGAAAGGTTGGAAATATGAATGAAATACTACACTGTGGACCAACATTTAGAACACATTTGATCTCGTTGGTAAGACTTCTATACGGATTGGCAATAGCTACCGGAGCTGCCGGGGCATTGACCACGTTTTTTGATTCGACATATAAAGGGGATCCAATCTTACATCTTAAGCTGTCAATTGCGGCATTCTTAATCGGCATTGCAGATTTTGTAATTTATCATCTGACCGTTTCAAAATGCCCATATAGAAACGTAATACGTCTTATTTTTGATATTGGATTTCCAATATTAATCTTTGTTCTGTTCAAATTGACGAATAATATAGAGTATTTCTTATTACTGCTATTTATTTACTTTTCATCAACAATAGTCTATTTAATCCTTCTGTGGCTTGATAATTACTCGGTACCCTGTTCATATCATATTTTCACATTACTTCTGACTGTTTTAATCGGTGCTACATATTTGGTTTATCGAAAATGTTGGCTTTTATGGTCGGATGGAGCTTGGGGTTGCATTATAGGGACTTTATGTCTGGCCTACATAATTGCAAACATGATTTTTGCAAACTCCGAATTAATCTCCAGTCGATTGTAGATCGAAATCCCCGAAGGGATTTCGACATCTTTGTTTATTATCATTATGATGAATAATAATGTCGAAACCCATTTGCTCCCGATTTCTATCGGGGACAAATGGGATTTCGACCTTGTATATTAGCGACGCGGTGGAAAATGGTTAATATTAAGAAAAAAGACCTCCGGTACGGCCGGAGGTCTTAAGGTGGCGGCGAGATCGTTTCGACCTGGGGTCTTTAAACAAACCCGC
>JBFMFJ010000039.1:0-15369 GCA_040752235.1 Candidatus Zixiibacteriota bacterium
TGTTGACAGACGGCGTATTTTTGCTAAATTAGTTTTATGACGGAGGTTGCCAGATACTCCGGCTGCTTTGTGTGCGGCCAGGATAATCATATCGGCCTTAAGGCCAGATTTTACTACGAGGATGGACGGGCCCGGACAGAATACACCGCCGAGAAAAAGTTCGAGGGTTATCATGGTGTTTTCCATGGCGGCATCACGGCGACACTTCTGGATGAAGTCATGATAAAGGCTCTTCTTGCGAAAGAAATTTATGCCATGACGGTCGAGTTGACGGTGCGTTTTCACAAGCCGGTATATATAGGCCAAAAGCTGCTGCTATCGGGATCCCTGGAGCAGCAGAAGGGGAGATTGTTTATTACCAACGGTGAAGTCAAGACTGATGACGGGGATTTAGTGGCCTCGGCAACCGGCAAATATCTCGAGGTCAGGACCGAGATGAAGGGAAAATTGCTCGAATCGCTGGAATCCTGAACAATCGCCCGTGATATTCGTCATATTAATGAAAAAAGTTCGGTTTCTTGAAATAGATGGCACATTTATGCGTATAAACCACTGTAGGTACAAGAAAATCCAGCACTTAAGCAAAAGCCTTTTAAAGGGGTGACAGTCATGATTAAGTCAGCCACCATATTGGCAACCGTCATAATGTTTTTTGTGTTTGGCAGCGTTTTGGCAAAAGATTTATACCTTTTGAACATCAGCAGTTCAAATGGATTGAAGGCAGCACTTTCGATTGTGGATCATGCCCGGGGAAGACTCGGGGTCGATTTTGTAGTTGAATTGGACAGCGCCCAGGTGGAGCGCCTGACGGCCGCCGGATTGGCGCCAAGGCTTATTGCCGCGAATATGAATCTTGACCGCATTTATATTCTGTCTCCGGAATCGAGGGCTGCACAGAAAAGCGCTATCAGCTTTCAGCCATTGGCTTATGTGGAAGATAATTATCTTGTCGAACTGGATGAAAGCTCGGTTGACGTAGCCAGGAAAGACGGTTTTATGGCGGTCCGATTGAGCGGCCGGGAAACACCCCTCTTCTATAATCCTCCGATGGTCATGGTCGGATTTGAAGACTTTTTCCCGCTTGATACACTGGCCGACTATGTCAGCCAGGATTCGCTTTACAGCTATGACACCCGCCTGGAACAGTTTTATACAAGGTACTATTCCACCGATTCCATTATCGCCGCCCGCGATTATATCATGGATAAATTCATGGAATTCGGATATGATGAACCCGGTGTCAATGTCGGTATTGACACTTTCTATTTTAACGGCTATCCCTGTCATAATGTGATGTGTCTCAAGGAAGGGACGACCGAACCTGACAAAATCATCGTGATCGGGGGACATTATGATTCCTATAACGGCGAAACCAGCCCTCTGATCTATGCCCCGGGCGCCGATGACAATGCCAGCGGTACGGCTGTGGCCATGGAATTGGCCCGCATCTTCAAAAATGTCGAGACAAAAAAGTCGATTTTATTCGCAGCCTTTTCCGCCGAGGAAGTCGGCCTGGTCGGCTCCGAGGTGATGGCTTACAGAATGTACCAGCAGGGTGTGGATGTGGAGTGCATGCTGAATTTTGATATGGTCGCATACAACCCGGATGAGGACGACAACGTGACGCTGTTTAATGGTGCTTCCCCGGTATATTCGTATGTCATGCGCGACGCTGCCTACCGGGTTTCCAGTCTGCTGCCGGCCTTGCAGGGCGCCAGCAGCGGCTCGGATCATGCTTCATTCGACAGCTATGGCTTTCTGGTGTCATATGCTCAGGAGGGAGAATTCAATACCCCCGGCTGGCATACCAATATCGATATTTCTTCCCGACTGAACTTTCCTTATTTCGAGCAGGTTGTTCGGATGGCGGCGGCGGCGGTCGGCCATATTGATATTGCGGCGGGGGCAACGCCGATAGACGAGGTGTATGACGGCGGTGACGGTCAGAGTCTGCGGCTGGTCTGGAACAACTGTATCTCCAATTATACCTATAAAGTCTTAATGGGGACGGAATCCCAGGTGTATACGGATACGATGGATGTGACTCCCGGCGATTGTTTCTACGACGTCACCGGCCTGACGACGGGACAGACCTATTATTTCGCAATACTGGCCATAAACAGCGATGGTATCGGGCCATTGTATATGATAGAGAACAGCGGCGTCTCGTATGTCGAGCCCAGAATGCCGCAGGATATTGCTCTGGAACCCCAGTATCAGAAACTATATATTTCCTGGGCACCCAACATGGAACTTGACCTGAATCATTATCGTCTTCTCAGGAGAGTTGAGGGCGGTTCATGGAGCGTTCTTGCGGACAATGTCACCGAAAGTCAATATGAGGATTTGACGGCTTACGGGCACGTCATGTATGAATATCGCCTTCTGGCCGTCGATAATGATATGATCGTATCGGACAGCTCCGCGGTCGTCCAGGGTATGGCGGCGACATTCGATTATCCCCTGCTGTTTGTGGATGAGACCGGAACAGGCGGAATTAATCCTTCGGAAACGGCGCAGGCTGCTTTCTATGACAGTGTTTTCGGCGAATTGCCCTATGAAACATTCGCCGTCGGGACCGATCCGGATCGGATCAGCCGCGTGGAAGCCGGACAATATAAAAGTATGTTCTGGTTTGATGATGATCTTTCGGTAAAGCGATTCTCCAATTCTCAGGATACGGTTGACTGGTATCTTGATTATAATACGAATTTCTGCCTGGCCGGCTGGCAGACCATTTATTATCTGACCGGCGGAATGCAGATGTATCCCGGCGATTTCGCCTATGACAATCTGGGTATATCGGAGGCCGATATTAATACCGATTTTGATTTTACGGGAGCGACCGGCCAGAATGGATGGCCCAACCTTCAAACCCGGAGTACGACTTTCGGGGGACTGCTTCCAAGTATCACCATCATGCAGCCGGTTCCGGGGGCGGAGGTGATCCTGACTTATAATTCCAGCAGCGGTAATCCCGGTTTCGACGGCCAGCCGGTGGGTATTGCTTATGATACCGGAGGCGGCAAGCGTATCGCACTGGGATTCCCGATCTATCATCTGACGGAGAGCAGCGCGGCCGCCCTGATGGCCAGGATCGGCGATTATTTCGCTATCGAACCGTTCATCTATTATGGTGATGTCAATGGGGATGAGAGTATTAACATTCTGGATGTGATTTATATTATCAATTATCTGTACCGGGGAGGACCGGCTCCGCTTCAACTGAATCTGGCCGATGTCGACGCCAGCTGCAACATTACCATACTCGATGTAACATATCTGATAAATTACCTTTATCGCGGCGGCCCTCAACCTCAGCCGGGATGTGTCGAATAGGAAAAATATGATGCTAAGACGTTTACTTGTTCTGATCTTTGGTGCCATTCTAATCCTGCCGGCGGTGGCAACGGCTTTCGATCTGAAAGAAATCGGCCGGTTTGAAATTGGTGATGACGAGAATATTTACGGGCAGTCAACGAACAATATCATTGTGACCAATGGATCCTCGATCAGGTTTTATGATCGTCGCTGGCAGGTCCGCAGTACGATATCGCTGGATAGTGCGCAATCGGCCATCGTTTCCGACAATGGTCTTTACTACGCCATAGTCGAGTCGGGATCTAATACTGTTAGCGATTCGTTGACAGGTTTTGTGAATGTCTATGATATCCGGCAGACTCCTCTCTGGGGAGCATTTGACATCAGGAAAGGGGATCACTTCCTGTCTCCCTCGGGTGATTATATCGTTACGGTCACGGGTACGCCCGGATTTCTGGATTACGAGGTGCATATCGCGCGCCAGGACCGCCCGCCGGTCGATTACCAAATAGAATTTTTTGAGAAACTGTCTTTTTCGGCCAACGGCGAATATTTCCTTGTCGATTGCGGTTTAAAGGGTGGACGGCTGATAAACTCCAACGGTGAATTGGTAGACAGCACCGGGGTTTTCCAGGAATATGCCTTTTCCGAAAACGGGAAATATTTTGCATTGTATGACAAAGGAGTTATCAACGTCTACGAAGGCAAGAAGTTGTACGCCGATCATGATTTCCAGCAGGTTCTTGTCAAGAAAATGGTAGTTCGCAAAGAGGTAAACCGGCTTATTTCGGTTTTTCATGACATGATAGTCGTCAATCGCCTCGATAACGGAGTGAATATGTGGCGCTATAATACCGAGAAAGAAAATGCCCGCTTCGTCTCGATGGATGTTTCGCCGGACAATAAATTTGTCGCCTGCGGAGTCGATGTTAATGCCGGTCGAAAAGTGGTCAAGGAGAAACGGCATGTTCGGGGGTTCCTCTATGTATATGACTTTAACGGACAGGTGGTCGAGACGAAGGAATTCAAATATCAGACTTACATCGAGGGGACGCCGGAAGTAAGTTTTGGCCCCGATGGGCGGACGATTTTTGTGCGCACCAGCGGAATGATTTATGTTATAGGAGTGTTTTAAATCTTGAATTCCGTTGCATAAAATATATAGGATTTCAAGCCGGTCTCCTGACCGGCTTGTTTTTTTGTCCCGAAACATCTGTTATTCCATTGATAGTCAGTCTCTTAAATAATCACGACATAATTTGAACCGGGCAGGCATCAGGCTTGCTGATTATTTTGTCAAAGTCGCAAACCGAGGTACTTTATGAAGCCAATTCTGAAAATTGTAAAACTGACTGACATTATGCCCCTTATGGAATCCGATCCGGCCAAAGTAGATTACTTGAAACGTATTATAAAAAGCAGCGAGTCAATTCGTCATCCCCTGGCCCTGGCCGCATTGTCCGCAAATAAGTATATTCTGCTTGAGGATGCCTCAATTCTGGAGGCGGCCCACGATCTGAGAATCAATTATATCCCGGCCCAGGTAATAAAGTGCCGCAAGACACTGAAATTCGAGGCCAATCTGACTGCTGGAAATATCGTTCTGTCCGATATAATGGCTTTTGCGGAAATATTCCCAAGGGCCTTTTATGCCGATGGCAATGAAGCTGCCGGCCTCATGAATACGGTAAAAATTACAATCAGCAGGAAGGACAATCCGGGCATGGCAGTCTATTTCTTTCGAAACAAAACAGGGCACCTGCCGCCGGCATTGTTCACATTTCTGAATTTTCTGCGTCAACGCTGGAGATTTTGCAGCGGTCTGATGCTTGGAAGAGTGCGGGCCTTTAATGTCAAATGCGGAAACGATAACTGGCTTCTTAATATTGAGAGACTGTCGATTAATGATCTTATCCACGCCGGCGAGAATGCTATGCTGTTTGTGCCGGGATTGCTCAAGTTCAACTATGGGCATCGCATAATCGGAATTGAATATCCGGTCGATGTCCTTAAGGAAAATGTCCCGGTTGCCCAGAAAGAGCAGTTTCTGCATGATCTTGTCAATCTTAGATTAAATTCCGGTTTCTCAGATTTTATCAGGAACGGCGTTTATCTGCTGAATTACTAATCGAATCCAAAAAATTGTTGTATCGACACAAACGGGCATATAAATTATGCCCGTTATGCTTTTTATAAATAATTCCATATGTCTTCAATGTGGGGGATGTGTCCCGGTCTGTCCAGAGGATGCTCTTTTCCTGACATTCGATCATATTGAATGCAGCGACGACCTGTGCACTCTGTGCGGGATATGTGTCAGATTTTGTCCGGTTGCAGCAATCGAAGAGGATGATAGAATTGCAGTATAATGCCGTAGTTATCGGGGCCGGACCTGCCGGCTCAATGGCGGCCTTTGAAATTGCCTCGGCCGGCCATTCCGTCCTCATGCTTGAGAAACACAGTCGTCCGGGAGTCCCGTTGTGCTGCGGCGAAGGTGTGGGACGAGGGGCTTTCGAGAAACTGATCAGCCCGAGACCGGAATGGATATCCTCTGTTATCAGCAGGGCTCGAGTGATCGCCCCGGACGGCACCGACGCAATTGTCACACGACGGGAGAACGGCTATATTCTTGATCGGAAGAAATTGGATTTTGATCTGGCCTCGCGGGCGGTTGAGGCGGGATGCCGCCTTGAATGCGATACTATCGGCCTGAATCTGACAGGAGATGATCGAAATTTCGATGAAATTGATATTAAAAGGAAAGATGGAAATACGGAACAGGTTACGGCCCGACTTTTTATTGCCGCTGATGGAGTCGAGTCGAGGATTGCCAGGACGGTTGGGATGGATACTTTCATCGATATTGACGATGTCGAATCACTGCTGGAATATCGTGTTGAGAATATTTCTGTCTCGCCCGATTTGATTGAATTTTATGTAGGTAATAATGTCGCGCCAAAAGGATATTTGTGGGTTTTCCCGAAATCAGCAACATCGGCCAATATCGGCATTGGTATCATCACTGATGGGAAAAGGGGAGGGTTGGCGAAGTCTCTTCTTGATGAATTTATGGCTCAACATTATCCGAATGGAAACGTCATTGAAAAAATGGCAGGATTGACGCCCAAGTATAACCGCAAGGAGCTTTTTCGGCGAGGTAACCTGCTGGTTGTGGGCGATGCGGCGCGGATACTTGACTCCTTGACCGGCGCAGGGATTGTTAATGCCATGCTGTCGGGGAGACTGGCCGGGTTGGCGGCGGTAGAGTATTTATCAAACCGGGTCGATGATATTGAAGAGACAGACCGGATTTATCCGGGACTTTTTCTTGAATTGAAGGGTGATGAGTTGTCAATGTATAGGCGCCTGAAAAATGCATACACGCACCTTAACGATGAAGACTTTATCGACATCGTAAAGGCGCTGAATACTTATTTTGAGCACAATTCAACGGACGGGGTCAATGCAAGTAAGTTATTGGCCGGCATTATAATTAGCCGGCCTCAATTGATTCGTCTGGCCAGGTATATAATATGAAAAATCGGGAATTAGCCGGCCAGCTTGCTGACCATGGCCATAAGTCTGGATTTATCGCGGGCAGCTTTTTTCTTATGAATAATGTTGCCATGAGCAGCCTTGTCGATTACACCAACAACTTCCGGAATCATTTTTTCCGCTTCCGCGCGAGTCTGGCAGCCCCGAAGAGCCTTGACCGATTTTTTCAGATTGGAGCGCAGGGAACGATTGCGCTCTCTGGACAGAGCCGATGTTTTCATCCGTTTCTTACAGGACTTATGATGCGGCAATTTCTTTTCCTTTCAACCACGTGTTTTTTTGAGTTTTTTAATATATAGATAATTTATATTTTGTCAATGAATATTAATGAAAGCAAGTCGTTAGCTTCAACAGCGGGAACCGTCTCAGCAGCCACGGCCTTTTCCCGTATCCTTGGCCTGGTCAGGGAACAGGTTGTGGCTTTTTTCTTTGGCGCCGGAATGGCCACCGATGCCTTTGTGGCCGCCTTCAGAATTCCCAACCTGTTACGCGACCTGTTTGCCGAAGGGGCGCTGTCATCGGCCTTTGTCCCGGTCTTTAAGGAGCGGATTGTTCGCAGCGGCAAAGAGGAAGCATTCAGACTGGCCAATTTGACTATATCTGCCCTGCTCCTGATTGTCGGAGTAGTTGTGGCCATCGGCATAATCACTTCTCCCGCAATAGTATATGCCACGGCAAAGGGATTCACGTCCGACCCGGAGAAATTCACACTGACCGTAAATTTAACGCGCATAATGTTTATATATCTCCTGATGGTGTCCATTTCGGCAGTCATCATGGGCATTCTCAATTCTGTCGGACGATTCGGTGTGCCTGCCCTGTCCCCGGCGCTGTTCAATATCGGAATGATTCTCGCGCCGCTTCTATTGTATGAATATTTCGACATGCCCATTTATACGCTGGCACTGGGGGTGATTGTTGGCGGAATCGGTCAGCTCGTTTTTCAGTTGCCGTCGCTTTTAAGGATTGGTTTCCGTTTCAGATTCATCATCAATTTTGCGGATGCCGGGATAAAGAGGATAATTCGCCTGATCTCCCCGATGATTCTGGGATTGTCAGCCTCACGGTTGAATATTCTTATCAGCACCTTGCTGGCATCCCTGCTGGCCGAAGGGGCGATGTCATATCTTAATTACGCTTATCGTTTGATGCATTTCCCTCTGGGAGTATTCGGCGTGGCACTGGGAACGGTTACACTACCAAAGGTCTCCGATGATGTGGCGCGCAATAATATAGGTCAGCTTGTCAAAACATTCCGAGAGGCGATCGGACTGACCATGTTTTTGGTGATACCGTCGGCGGTTTATCTGGCCGGTTACGGAGAAGATCTGGTCAGACTGATATATCAGCGGGGTGCGTTCGGACCGGAGGATACGGTTCTTACCGCCAGGGCGCTTTATTTTTATGCCTTCGGCCTGGTCGGTTTTGCCGGTGTGCGCGTGGCGGCTCCGGTTTATTATGCTCTCGATGACGCCCGCCGCCCCATGTTTTATTCAATACTCTCCGTAGCGGCTAATATTGTCCTGAACTTCGCTTTTATTCCGTTATGGGGATTTGCCGGACTGGCCGCGGCCAATTCGGTGGCAGGATTGTTGAACCTGTTCCTGCTGGTGGCCAGTATGAAAAAGAAAATTTCCGGGGTCAATTATTTATTTATTTTAATCCCTACCATAAAAATTATCTTGGGTTCAATCGCCGCCCTGCTTATAATAAAGGCGATTGATATCAGTTATTTTATCTCATCGGGAAATATCATCGGGAAAGTCCTGACTGTCGGGGTTCAGATTGCCGGCATGAGTCTTATATATATCGTGCTCATGTGGCTGTTCAAAGTGGATGAAGTAAAAAGAATATTATCGTTAATGCGGTTGAAGAGATAACAAAAAGTCGGGGCCCTGTTGGCGAGAAAATATCCGGCCATAGCGGGATTGCTCGCGGTGGTCGCCGGGATTGTCATAGCCGACACCATTGATTTTGCTTCCTGGATATTCCTATTAGCGGCGCTGTCCCTGCTGCCATTGCTTGTCTATTGTTATACCGCGCGAAAAATGCCCGCTGCGGGAGCGGCCGGTCTGGGCGTGCTGCTCCTTATTTCCGCATACAACTATGCCTATCGGATGAGGACATTCCCGCCCGGGCATGTCATCCATTTCGCCGATACGGATAAGATCTGTAATATTTTCGGTACGGTTGACGACTGGCCGGTAATCACAGAAAATCGAACCAGTATATTTCTGACAGTCGACTCACTGGAGTGCGGAGGCCGGAGAGAGCGGTCGCAGGGGAGGCTGTTGCTGAGGATCAACACGGAAACGACATCCATAAATTATGGAGATCGAATATTTTTTAGCGCGGCCATTTATTCACCGGGGGGTGGCAAAAATCCGGTCGGACTCGATTATCGGAGATATCTCAATCTGAAAAGCGTTTTTGGAATCTGCTATTTGCCCAATCAATATAACATGCAGGTTGATCCGGCGGGGTATGGCCATGCATATAGATTGATTGACCGGATGCGGCGTTTTATTCTCGAAGCTTTCCGGGAGTCGCTAAGCCGGGAAGCCTCGGCCATGGCGGCCGGTTTCATGGTCGGGTACACAAGAGATATATCGACTGAAGTCTATGGCTATTTTCGCGACAGCGGGACATTGCATCTTCTGGCAGTTTCGGGGTCGAATGTCGGTCTGGTCCTGATATTGTTTGTTTTTCTTCTGCGGGCGTCACCGATGAGACTTCCCCTGCGGACAATAATTCTTCTGCTGATTATAATTATATTTTCATTCCTCGCATATAATCAGCCCTCAGTCGTGAGGGCCTCGGTGATGGCATCGCTGGTCCTGATCGGCCGGGCGCTTCAGCGAAGAATTGACCTCAACAATATCATAGCCACGGCGGCTATGATTATTCTTTTATTCAAGCCGGGAGATTTATTCGATGTCGGCTTTCAATTGTCGTTTGTGACGGCGTGGGGACTGGTTTTCTTTGTCCCGATGATGACGAAACCATTTCGGGATCATAAGACCAGGTGGTACTACAAGTATATGATATTTCCATTGATAATATGCTTTACGGCTCAGGTCGTTTCGCTTCCTCTGAGTGTCTATTATTTTCAACGTCTTCCGGTGATCGCCTTTCTGTCAAATCTTGTCATCGTACCGCTGGTGAGTATTATCGTCATCGGAGAACTGGTTTTGTTACTGGGGTACCTGTTGCTGCCGTATGTTGGTATTTTTATAGGGGGGTTGCTAGATCCGCTGATGAGGCTGACTCTTGCCATGCTGGAATTTTTCGGGGCAGGGGGATTTGGTCTGCTCTTCAAGTATGATATACCGGGATCATTATTATTTTTGTACTATATTCTTCTTTACATTTTTACTGCCGGCTTTTACTCCAGATTTTACAGGCGCCTGGCGGTTCTTATCGTCCTGATGGCGGCCAATATAATGCTTCTTATCGGGATGGGCGGTGATAATAAGACGCCGTATTTTGTTATTCTGTCTGTTCCGGGCGGAATTGTTTCGGTCAATCAGGCGGGGGCGGTGCATCTGGTAATAAGTGATCCGGCTCCGAAGGATTACCTGATTACGGAAAAAATAGTAGTTCCTTATCTCGAGAGTAAGTCGATCGAGCCGGACGAGTTATGTCTCCTTTCAGCCGATTATAACGGTATTGCGGAAGCCTGTTACCTGCTTGACAAATATGATTCACTTTTGGCCTATATACCATTAACGGCCCGAAATATTTGCACCGATATTTCAATGCATCAGAATGTCCGGCTGGATACAACGCGAGTAAGGTATTATAATGAAACGCCTTATCCTGCCGATTGGAGTGGTTACAAGTCTGTCCTCTGCGGAAGAACATTGGTGTATGAATTCGACTCTTGCATGATTATTTTTGCCGGCAACCATGCCGAGGGTGAATGGTTGACCGATTTGATTAAAGGCAGGGAGAAAAAATGTGTTCTTGTGAAATCCCGCGTCGATGTTGAGGATTTGAACAGGATGGCCGGGGCTTTTTCCCAGAAAATTCAACTTATTATATGTAATCAGCTTACTTCAAAAGCGGCGCAACTGGCCGAGTACCGACGGCGGATTCCCGGCGAAGTGCCAAAACTGGTTGAAACATCGCAAGTTGGCGCCATCGAACTGGTTGTAATTAACGGGCGAGTTGAAATCAGGAATAAAAAAATCCGCATAATTGACGGTTAAGATTAGACCGCAAATTCCCGATAAAATTAAAGAAATACAAGAATTACAGGGATTTCCCGGTTCGCACCGGGATAGATAGAGACAGATATGAGTTTAACTGGGAATCTAAAAACAGTATCCTTTTCGGATATCCTGCAATTACTGGCGACCGGCAAAAAGACCGGTATTCTGCAGGTTTCGACAAAGGCCCGTCAAAAAGAAATTGCTTTTAAGGACGGCAATATAATTCATGCCTCCTCGATAAATTCGAGTGAGGACCTGTTGGGGAATCTTCTCCTGAAACGGGGCAAAATTTCCAAGACTGATCTGGAAAAGGCTATTACGATGCACAAGCAGACCGGGCGGCAGCTTGGCACCACCCTGGTCGACATGGATCTCTTCGATAGGGAAGAGATTATCGAATGCCTTAAGATGCAGATCGAGGAGATCGTTTATAACCTTTTCAGCTGGCAGGAAGGGGAATTCAAATTTCTTGAGAATGCGCAGCCCAAGAGAATCATTCTCCCCGTCGAACTTAGTACGATGAATGTGATCATGGAAGGGACCCGCCGTATCGACGAATGGGTGGAAATACAAAAGGTCCTTCCGCCCGATGACGTCAAGTTGCGGCTGTCACCATCTCCGAAAATCAAGAAGGACGAGGTCCGGATTACGCTCGAAGAATTCAAAATATTATCGTTAATCAACGGCGAACGGACGCTGCCGGATATTATAGAAATTTCTCCCATCGGCGAATTCGTGACCTGTCGCGCGATGTACAAGCTTATTATCGGCGGCCTGGTCCAGTCGGCCGGCAAGTTGACCCCTGAGAATCAGTTGGTCGAAAATGAAGAGGAAGTTATCCTGTCGATTCTATTTTCCCTGTATAATAGTTGTTTCTATCGTATCCGCACCATTGTTGAAGAAGTCGTGGGTGATCAAAATCCGATGTTCAACAAGTACCTGTCAAGTTTCCGAAACGGCTTCCTTATTTATTTCCCGGGTTTTGATCCGGGTGCCGATGTGACCCCGACTTTCGACAAGTTTTATATGGAAATACTCAAAATTCCGGCGCCGGTAAGGATGCATGTCGTCATGAATGCTCTGGAGAACATGCTCAGCAATCAACTTGAATATGTTTTTTACTTCCTGGGGATAGGCGTCTATCGCCGGACGGCGGGGCAGATCAAAAAAGAGATTACCGCGCCGATGGCTATGAGACGCGAGCTCGTGAAGAGATATAAAATAGGTGATAATCTGATCAATTCAGTGAAAAAGGCTGATCGAGTCGTAAAGCTGGTGAAAGGTGCATCATGATAAAAAAATTACTAAACATTATATATCTTATACTGATATTGGGGATTATGACTACTGCTCCGGCTTATGCCTCATTTAATCCCAACATGGTCTATTCCACCGCAGCCATAATTAATATAGTGGTGTTGATCTGCGCCGCCATCTGTCTGGTCTGGGCGCTTAAGATTCTAACCCTGGTCAAGGGCGGGCTGATATCGAAAAGCTGGCAGATGTTTGTCATCGGATTTTGCTTCTTAATAGCGGCTCAACTGACTGTTGTCGGCGGAGAAATCGGCTTATTTATGATGCCGACCTATATTTCGACTGCCTTATATCTGTTTATGACGATAACCTGGCTGGCAGGATTGTACCAAACACGAAAAGTGCTGGGATGATTTTATTTGATTGACATAAGTTATTTTGGGAGCTATAATTGTAAATTATATAATATGACATTTATTAATTCTAAGAATATCAATGGTTTGTCAGCCATAATGGAGCTAAAATCATGGCTCAAGTAACGGAACTTGACGATAGAATTGCCAAATGCAACAAGATCCTGAATGAGAATCCTAATTCTCAGATTTTTGCGGCATTGGCGGAAGCTTATAGAAAGAAGGGCGAGATTGATAAGGCCTTCCGAATATGTCAGACCGGATTGAAGATTCATCCCAATTACGGTTCGGCGCATATGGTCATGGCCAAGATCAATTTCGATAAAGGCCTTTTCGACTGGGCCGAGATGGAAGTTCACAAAGCGATCGAACTGGATGGCGCCAGCCATGCAACAGATCTGACGCTGGCCGAGATCCATGTCCATCGGGGTGAATTCGCGAAAGCCCTTAGAATTCTGAATAAGCTTCAGGAGTCGGATCCGAACAACAGGCATGTCCAGAAGCTTCTGGATCTGACCAGAAAACTGCCCCTGGAGTCTCCAGTGAGTGTTTTTGAAGAGCCACCGGTTGTTGCTCAAGCGGCCGCCGTTGAAGAAGAAGAGCCGGCACCGTTTCCGACTCCGCGACAGGAGAAAAGGATAACGTATAAAGAATTGCTGGACTTCATTGCGAGCGTGGGCGGAGTTGACGGGGTCTTATTGATAAATCGCGAGGGTCTGGTGGCGGATCAGCGATGGGATGATGAAGCCTCGACCGACCTGTATGGGGCGGTGGCGAGGGATATCGAGAAGACGATACAATCGCAGATGGAGATCTCTCGTTTCGGCGAATATGAAACTATTTTGCTCGAAGCTGATGATTTGATTATAAAAATATTACCGTTGAAAGATAACCTGTTGCTTATAAAAGCGAATAAACAGATTAATCTGGGAACTCTCAGATTGAAGCTGCCGAAGCTTTTGAGCAGATTGGAACATGATCTTAGCTGATAGGTTTAATTATGATTGGAAATAATAAATTTGCTCAGGTCATACTGTTTTCGGCGTTGCTGATTGTAGTACCGATGTTCTATTTCCCGGCCAGATTTGGCATGGAACTGGCGACCGGTTCATTTACATATTCCATGTTTGAGGTCGTTTTCTACGGTTTCCTGTTTTATATCTTTCGTCCCGGGTCATCGCTTTTGCAGCTCTTTGCGGGCGCGGGGCTGACATTCCTGTATCGCATAGTGGTAGGGACAATATTCGGAGTCTGTCTTTCGTTGTTTTACTCCATGGATTTTTCGGTATCGCTGGCGCTGGGAGTATCCCGATATTTGCCGGCGATAATACTGCATATTCTGGCGGCGCCATTCATTATGAGACCATTCTTTCTGCTGATTGCCGATGAACCTTCATATGCTTCGCGGCGTCGTTCCACGGCAAGACGGCAGCCCTCCGGGGATCGGGAAAGGGATGTTGTCACCCAGCCGTTTTTCCCGAAAACGGATGGTCATCAGGTCATCGATACATCCGAACATGTTACTGAAACAAAAGGCGGGACAGTCATGGTGGGAGAAGGCGATGGTTTCCACCGCGCCGTCCGATACCTTGGCGAACATCATGCGGTTCTTGTGGCAGCCGCGGTTGATTTCGAAGGGTTGACGCTGGCGACATTTCGGCGGGACGGATACGACCCCGAGCATTGGGCGCCGTATTCGCTGCTGTTTCGGGAAACCAATGAAAAATTGTTGAAGAAAATAAAAGACGACAACGGTGTCGAGAGGCTGGATTTGATATTCGGCCCGCGCCGGCTTGTCGTAGTTAATTTGGCAAGTGTTAATTTGCTGGTTCTGTTCCGGCATGAGGATGACGAATTGCTGGGAATCAGAATTATGCAGGCGGCCGATATGATAAGGAAATATATGTCCGAACGCTACGGCCATCTGAAGCCGTCTAGCACGGAGGAAAGATATGTATCAAATTCTTGAAGAACTCAATAAGACCAGTGGAATAACCGGCTCGATGATAGTCGGTGACGACGGTATCGTCATTGCCTCCGACCTCCATACTTCCTTCGAAGAGGAAACCATTGGAGCGCTGGCGGCATCGATTACCAGCAATATACAGAAGTCGATGGATCGACTGCAGCAGGCCGCTTTATCGCAGGTGACGATAGAGGCCGGTTCAGGGAAACTCTTTTTCTCGCATGCCGGAATCGGTATCCTGGTCGTTACGGCTGAACCGGATGTCAATATCGGCTTGATTCGTCTGGAGATCAAGAACGCAGTCAGCAAGATAAACAGCAATAACTGATAAAGGGAATTATGGTTTCAATAAACTACGCAACCAGGGAAGTTACCTGCAAGATTGTCTATTATGGACCCGGACTGTCGGGAAAGACGACTAATCTGCAGTACATTCATGATAAAGTCCCCGGAGATACCAGGGGAAAGATGATATCCCTGGCCACGGAGGCGGACCGGACCCTTTATTTCGATTTTCTGCCGATCAATATAGGCAAGATCAGCGGTCTGACCGCCAAATTTCAGTTGTACACCGTGCCGGGGCAGGTTTACTATAACGCCACCAGAAAACTGGTATTGAGAGGCGCCGATGGGCTTGTTTTTGTCG
>JBFMFJ010000040.1:0-5952 GCA_040752235.1 Candidatus Zixiibacteriota bacterium
ATAACGGATAAATCATCGTAAAGAGCCTGCGTGGCAGCCTGGAAACGATATTTCCCGGCTTAATCATGTCGTCAGCACAGAAATTTTCCGGATTTTCGAAAATCATATTGGTATAGTCATGCCGCCAGAAATTCCGAGTCAGTCTTTTGAGTTTGCCGAGCGACAGCAAGCGGACATCATATACTTCCTTTTTTCCGACCAACTTGATATATTTGCCGGCCAGCCAGCGCGGGAGCCATGACAGGAACGGTAAAGAGTAATGGCCTTCAATCAGGACATACCGATTCCCGGCCCCGAAATAACAAAAACCATCATATTTGAGAACGCGGAAAATTTCTGACATGAGCTCTTCCTGACGATTGACATGCTCATATATTTGATTACAAATAACGACATCGATACTGTTATCCGCCAGCGGCATTTCGGTACCATCTGATCCCAAAAATTCGATATTATTTTGGTGCCCGCCGGATTTGCCCCACTTCAGGCTCTCGGTGTCGACATCAAGGGCGACGACGGTCCTGAAACTCTCGGCAAAACGCTCGCTCATAATGCCGGTCGAGGAACCCAGATCGAGGCAGACCAACTCGCTTAGCGGCCGGAAGGAGAAATGCTGGCAGACCGCCACCACTTTATCGGCCTTTTTTTGAAAGGCCTCGATATCATACATGACAGGGAATCTTTCCGTGGACATCCCCCTGTTTTCATATATTCTCGTGCGCGTGACGGCACTCATAATTTCCTCAGCTTGTAAATCGATGATATGGCAAAGAGAGAGGGAAACATCTGCGTCAGAGGCATAAAGAGCTTTGTCAGCAGTTTACATCGCGGCTGAATAATCGGCACATATTTGCGGTCGGTGATAATCAGATTGGTTTTTTCGAAAAGGAGTTTATCCCGTGACGGCGCAAAAAGCCTGACATTAGAATGGGTAAAATGGCCCAGATGCGAGGCGCCGAACAAAATCTTCAGTCTCGATATAATATGGAACTCGTTGGGGACGGAAATTACCAGTTCGCCATCATCTTCGAGAGCGTCTTTAAGTCTTTTCAGGGCGCGCAGCGGATAATAAAGCTGCTGAAGAACATCCAGACAGAGGATAATATCGTATTTTTCATAAGGCTCATCGCGCTCGATATCGAGTATCATGGCCCGATGCCCCTTTTGACTGATCATGGTAACAATCTGGGGCGAAACATCGGAGCCGACAACATCATATCCCAGGCGGGCAAAATAATCGAGAATCAAACCCTGCCCGCAGCCAAGATCGAACAGCCTGCCTGAATCTTTAGTGAGCAGGCGGTGCACTATCCCGGCGCGCTGTATGGAACGCGGGTCGGTTTTGGCATCAGGCTGTTCATGCCAGTACTGATCGAAATATATCTGTTTTTCCTCAAGCGTCGGCATAACCAAACTCGACTCTATTGTTCATGACTCTGACACTTTCCAGCCACTCGTCTATCGCTCTCACCGAGTTCTTAATATCAAGCTCCGCGAGGACGCTTCGGCAGTTATACGCATAATGCTCGAACTGGAGAGCCATCTCGCCCATTCTGCCGGCGAACGCTTTCACATCGCCGACCGGGTAATGACAGCCGACCTTATAAATATCGATGAAATACGGCAAATCGCCGACATCGGAGCAGATGACCGGCACACCGGCCTGCATGGCTTCGCCGAAAGTCAGCGGCAGTGAATCCGAATGTGTCGGAATGACCGCCGCCATCGAATTGGCCAGCATCTCATTGATTTGATTTCGCGGCATATAACCGCGACAAGTCACTGAATCATCCAATTGATATTCTTTAATTTTTTCCTTCAGGCGCTGCTCATCCCGGCCGGTGCCGACATAGTCCAATTTCCAACCGGACTGGCGGCCCGCGAAAAGGAGAAACGCCTCCAGCAAGTCAAAGATGCCCCGGTTCTTCTCCACCCGTCCGATACAGATAAATCTCTTTTCGACCGGATTGGCGCGAGGGGCCGTGATATTAATGGCATGATAGCTGGGGATGAATTTACAGGCAGCATCGGATAAGGCCTGGACTTTCATAGCCAGCTCATAGCCATCTGCATAAAGCTGATCGGCGCCTTTCAGAACCTTGCGGATAATGTTTCCCACCAATGGTATCTGCGCCCATGTGTTTATATCGGATCCCAGCGCCCAGACCGCGTACGGGATATTGTATTTTTGAGATAATTTGTAGGCGATATATCCGGCCGGTGCCGCCCACAAGGCCAGAATAGCGTCATATTTATTTTTTTCAAGAAGCTCGGCTCCGGTATCAAAACCGCGACTAAAATATCTTTTGATTTTAAGCACGGACGCCGGATGATACAGCGGCAATTGTGATATCACCGTCAGGCCGTCCGACCATTTGAACGTATGCACCGTGCTATCGATATAGGATGTATCTTCAGACCGGCCTCGGTAATAAGGCGTAACAATATCAACCGCGATATTACCTCTTGCCAGAGCCAGCCTGAAATCGTGCACAAACGGCGACGCAATATCATCGGGCCCGGTGGGATAACGGTTAGTTATTATCAATAATCGTTTTTTGGCTTGCATGATTATCCTGATATATATCGATGGATTAACCCGTTCTATATGTTCACGGAATCGGCCCGTTATTCCTTCCGGGCCAATTCACTCTCTTTGTTCATGGCATCAAGAACGGATTTGCCCAGTTTGAGACATTCCTGGTTCTGGGAATCGATTTCCAGCGCATCAGATATATATTTCAGCGATTCTTTGTACCGTTTCGCTTTTGCCAGAGCCGAGGCCAGATGAAGTCGCAGCTCGATGCTTTCCATATCCAGTGCCAGCGCCTTCTTGAAAAGCTGCCAGGAGATATCGCTTAATCCCACGCGCTCGTAATAGACGCCGATAGTGAAAATCCATCGGCCGGTAAAGCCGGCCGTCTGCGATTCATTTTCACAGCCGTCAATTATACGGGTCATCAGTTCCACATGTCTTTCATAGAAATCCTTGTCTTCGCTGATGTCCTGGCCTTCGCCGACATATTTGAACACGATTCCATGCGGGACGATTTCGTTATATTTAATGCCGGGGACGCCGAATTGGAGATAGACTTCCCTTTCATCGGCATTCAACAGGCAAATAGCGCGGGTCCATTCATCATTCTTGCCCGATTCGTCGCTAGTGAAATTTTCAGGGAAGTGCAAATCGGGATAATTCGCGGTCAACTGCCTTCGATAGGATGGGTTGGTCAGGGCATCTGTGGAAAGAATAGCAATCCGAGACGCTGTTGAATCGACACAGGCATGGTACAACATCGGCAGCAACAAATCATCTTCGGCGACAAACAGAATCGATCCCGGCGGAACATCCTGAACAACAGCACGGCTTATCATATCCGGACCGTGCACTTTTGAAAGATCGGCGCGAGCCAAATTGTCGGTTGCCGCGAAATAAACAAAAGCTCCCGCCAGCAGCGTCATCATTATCGAAGCATGATTGGTAAGAATTTTTATCCGCATAATATATAAAAATCCGGCCATGCTGATTATCAGAACAAGGCCCAGCAGAGGAGCCAGATAATTTACGAAGTCATAATTGTGAGGATTAAAGTCGCCGATCCAAAGAACCAGCGCGAGATTAAAAAGTAAGGCCAGCAGAATAATGGGAAAGGCCTTCCGGGAAACCTTGAAGACTCCCCAGAGTCCGAACAATGTCAGACCCACTAGCGGCCAGCCGATCTGATCCGCCATATATACGCCGATTTGCTTCAATCGCATTAAATAGTCGGAGCCGGTCTTGAAAGCAACCAGGTCGGTCAAATCCGAAGAGCCTGTGATGGCTGCCAGAAAACCCTTGAGACCGTCCGGCCGACTCCAGCTGAAACCGGACTCAAACGCGGCGCGAACGGGAGGATAGAAATATATGCTGAACGCGATGAACAGGAGGAAGGCAGCAATGATTATTGAGCCTAATTTCTGCCCGAAATGGCTCCATTGGGCGATAAATAAGTATATGAATGCCGGCATAAAAGCCAGCGCCGGCAGCGGGTGATTGGCAAAGGAAAGAGCATAAAGCCAGATGCCCAGGAATATAAAGCGACGATTTTCTTCACGAATTCCCTTGCACCATGCCAACAGGGCTGTCAGAGTCAGGAAAAGCTGGAACGAATATACTTCCGCGCGTACCGCCGATAACCAGACCGGCAATGAGACGGCAAATAATGCCGTCACGGCCAGTATCGGCAGGAGTATGAATGATGATCCGACCAGGGATTCATCCTGAACGACCCGCATCTTTCGGCCGCCTTCTTCCGGTTCCACATAATGTTTTTCCTGGGCGCCCGGGGCCGGAACATCGGCAAAGTTTTTGACAAGAAGATAGAACACCATTACGGCCAGTGATGCAAACAGGACCGACATTAAATTCGAGGCATAAGCCGGGTCCAGACCGGGAATCAGGGCAAACAACCTCCCCAGCAATGTATAAAGCGGAAATGATGGGGAATCCGGCAGGCCGGGCATATGGCCGGCGGACGCTAAGGCCATGGCATCGCCCCAGAACAGTGAGGGGGCCATGGTTCGAAAATACAGGGCCAGCGAGCCGGCAAAAATCATCAGCGGCACCAGCCAATTGGTCAGACTTTTATAGGTTGACGGTCTGACATAGGTATAATCGGTTTCATGTTTTACCATAACTATTCATCCTTCTTTGCCTTAGCATACTCCACACACTGTCTGTCAGGCACATTTATAGACAGATGCGATGCATATATCTCTTTTCGGCTGTTTTTCCCAAAATCTGACAATTTTATGGAAAATATTGCCGGATATAGGCCTGACTTTAAAATCATAAAAAAAACCTGCCCATAAAAAAAGCGGTCCGCCAAGGCGGACCGCAAAGGACTTATGCTGTCAGATATTAAGTGGTCGCGTCGTCTGAAGTGCAGATCAGGTTACCACCATTATCGATGGTCCAGGTATCGACCGTGGCATCATCGTCAAGAGTGGCACAGGTAGCCGTCACCAGCAGGTTGGTGGCATCGGCCGTGGTAATAGTATAGGTGTAAATGGCTGAAGTCGGTATTTCGACACCAATGGGCATAAAGACGTTCGGAGCGGCGGCGTCCGCAGTTAAGCCAGCACCCCAGTAGGAGTTGTACTGCTGACGATAGGTTCTCTCCATGGTATAGATCTGTTTCAGAATACCTTTCGCCTCAGACTGCTTCGACTTGGTCGTGGCGGTCATAAACCGCGGAATGGCCAGAGCAGCCAGAATACCGATGATAACGACAACGATCATCAATTCGATGAGGGTGAAACCCTTCTGCCGATTGTGGAACTTTGAAAACATTCGAACCTCCTATAGGTTAACTTTTGGGTTTGATGTTCGTTTTCTCGTTATCCAATTAGCGCAAATGGTCTGCCGTAACCGGCCGGAAGCGAAATTTTGGCAGGTATGGGATTTGTAAATGAATGCGATTCAACACAAAAGGACATCATAAATTTTTTATATGTGGCTTTCCGACAACAGGTTTGGGAAACTCCCCATAGAGACGTTAATTGATTTTCGCAATCTTTTTTGCATTTTGCAAATCGGGGAAATGAACGAAAGTAACCGATTGGGTTCAAAAGCACCAATAAAAAAGGCCCTCGCCAGAGCGGGGGCCCGACACGATATATATAGAAAGGGCTAGATTCGTGCATCATCTGACAGGCAAGTCAATGTCCCCCAGTTATCTATCTGCCAGGTATCGGGAGCCGGATCATCATCAAGAACAGTCGAATTCGCAGTGGCAGTAAAGGTATTGGCGGTGGCATTTATGGTATATGTATACATCGAGCCGGCCGGTATTTCAACCCATATCTGGGCGAAGGCATTGGGAGTCGCCGCGCTGGCCGGCCCGCCCGGGATATAATAACCTGTCCCCTGCTGGCGGTAAGTTCTTTGATTGGTATAGATTTGCTTCAATA
>JBFMFJ010000040.1:5962-15232 GCA_040752235.1 Candidatus Zixiibacteriota bacterium
AGCTTGGCCTCGGACTGCTTGCTTTTGGTGGAAACCGACATATATCTGGGAATGGCCATGGCAGCCAGAATGCCTATGATAACAACGACTATCATCAACTCGATTAAGGTAAAGCCGGATTTATCGTTTTTTCGTATCACGACACACCTCGCTATTTTATATAAGTGGCGTTGTGCAACAAGGTATCGATTAATACCATTGCAAATGGTATTCCGAACATACCATCATTATGATTCTTTATCGCTTTGTTTAATTTTTTGTCAATTATCGGGCAAAAGCCTTATGGACTGTTTCAGGATGAGATGCTTTTATAGGTCTATTCCTCATCTCCCTGCATTTTATATCTCTCGAGCTTCCGGTAAAGAGTTGAATTGTCAATTCCGAGCAACTTTGCG
Source organism: Candidatus Zixiibacteriota bacterium (assembly GCA_040752235.1). GTDB lineage: Bacteria > Zixibacteria > MSB-5A5 > GN15 > PGXB01 > PGXB01. The sequence continues at coordinate 6,358 of JBFMFJ010000040.1, forward strand.
GCCTGGGCTTTTTTACCCTTGGCTTTGTTCATGATATAATAAATATAGGCTTTTTCGATTGATTCCAGCGTCGGCGTTTCCGGTGTTTCCTCGGACACGATCGCCCGGGTTTTGCCTTCGACTATTTTGGTCGGAAAGTCATCGATACTGATAATATTCCCGCGTGAAAAGAGAACCGCCCGCTCGATACAGTTTTCAAGTTCCCGGACATTTCCGGGCCAGTCATATTTGTGCAGAGCCTCGAGCGCTTCGGGACTGAGTGTCTTCAAATCCACTTTGTTGCGTTCGCAGTATTTTTTGAGGAAATGATCGACCAGAAGCGGCAGATCATCGACCCGTTCGCGAAGCGGCGGAATATAAAGCGGGATGACATTAAGCCGGTAAAACAGGTCGGAGCGGAACTTCCCGGCTTTGACATCTTCTTCGAGGTCGGCATTGGTCGCCGCTATCAGGCGGACATCGACCTCGATCGGTTTGGTATCGCCGACCGGGGTGATAATTTTATCCTCAAGCACGCGTAACAACTTGACCTGGATGGCCGGCGAGGTATTACCGACCTCATCAAGGAAGAATGTCCCGCCGTCGGCCATTTTGAACAGACCATCTTTATCCTTGATGGCACCGGTGAAAGCGCCTTTCTTGTAGCCAAACAGTTCCGATTCCAGAAGCGTTTCCGGCAGGGCCGCGCAGTTGATGGTGACAAAGGGTCCGGAGGCGCGTCCGGATGAGGTGTGGATCGCTTTCGCCACCAGATCCTTGCCGGTACCCGATTCCCCGCGCACGAGAACGGTCGAGTCTGTTATCGAGACCTTGGCAGCCAGTTTCTTCAGTTTTATTATCGCATCCGACTGCCCGATGAAATTGCTGAAGGAAAAATCCTGCTTTAATTGCTGTTTAAGGCGGCTGTTTTCCTCGGCCAGTAGTTTTCGGCTGATCGATTTTTCAATCACCAGCTTGATTTCATCGACTTTGAAGGGCTTGGTAATATAATCGAGTGCGCCTTCACGCATGGCTTCGATGGCGGTATCGACCGAGGCGAAGGCAGTCATAACGATCAATTCCTGACCGGGCCGCCCCTTCTTGACTTTTTTCAGCAGATCAAGCCCGGACATCTCCGGCATCATCAGATCGGCGATGATGAGATCATATTCGCTGGAGGCGGTTTTCTGGATGGCTTCCGAGCCGGATACAGTTGTCTCGACCTTATACCCTTCCTTGGTCAGCATGATTTCCATAAAATCACACATTGACTGTTCATCATCGACAACTAAAATTTTCCCGGCCATCGTCACCCCTTTAAATGCAGTAACTGATATTTTAATACATTATTTTTCGGCAGAGATGGCACTTTGCTGAATAATTGCTTTTTGCAATGTTCAGATATTACACAGTCAAATATCCTTGCTTTGAGAATAGTATATTCTTTAATTGATACCGACCAACATTAACGGAGAATCCGATATGCTAAAAGATTTTGATGAGGCTTTGGCCAAATATGTCAGACCGGGCTCATATCCGCTGGCTATTCGGATGGTCAAAGACAGCAGCGATATTTCGGAGCGGACCAAACGGCCGTTTCGGGATATGAAAATCAAGGTGGCTATCTGCCAGACATTTTCGCTGGCACGCCGCTATGGGTGGCAAATGGCGGTCGGCGAGGAGGATATAAACTGCCCCCTGGCTCTCACCGCCTTCGGCATGAAAGAAGAGCTGGATATTTACGATTGCGGCGCCATGTGCGCCGGGATGTTTACCGAGACCAAACAGGCCGGAATGAAGACCGAGGCCCAGGTGCCTAAATTCTCATTCAGGGAATACAGCCATGTGATGGCGGCGCCGGTTTCGCGGGCCGATTTCGTGCCGCATGTTTACCTGGTCTATGGAAATTCGGCCCAGATTATGTGTCTCGTGGCGGCCACTCTTTATAAGAAAGGCGGCTATTTGACCAGCAAATTCTCGGCTCGGCTGGACTGCGCCGATATCTGCATTGAAACCATCAAAACCGGTAAACCGCAGTTGATTCTCCCCTGCTACGGTGATCGGGTATTCGGGCAGACCGGTGATGATGAAATGGCTATATCGATACCGGTCGGCCTCGAGGAGGAAGTTATCAAGGGACTCGAAGGCACCTATCGCGGCGGAATCCGCTACCCCATTCCGGCCTTTCTCCGCTTTACGCCGGAATATCCCGAGCATTACTATCAACTGACCGAGGCCTGGAAAGAAAAGGACAAAAAATAGACTGAAAATGGCCGAGAAATATTCCCATCGCGAGCGAATTGAAATCATCATGCGGGGCGAAAAACCGGATCGCCCGGCCGCCTCGGTCTGGAGGCATTTTTATCACAAGGAAGCGACTGCCGAGGGCCTGGCGGAGGCGATGCGAGGATTTCAGAATGAGTTTGACTGGGATTTCATGAAGATCAATCCCCGCGCCAGCTATCATGTCGAGGATTGGGGCAACAGGCTGCGCTGGTCATGCAGCGAGTTTCAAAAGCATGTCAAGCTCGAATTCGCCGTTAAAAGCATTCATGACTGGGACAAAATCGAACCGCTCCCGACTACCGCGCGGGTGCTTTCGGAGCACCTGAAAGCGATCAGCCTGATAAAAAAGAAATCCGATCCGAACCTGCCCCTTTTGATGACATTGTTCAATCCGCTCGGGATAGCCCGCTATCTGGTTGGTGATACGGAAAAGCTTAAAGAGCATATCGACATTGATCCAAAACGTATCGCGACGGCGCTCGACAATATCGCCGACACATTCAAAAGATTCTCCGTTGAATGTCTTAATGCGGGAGCGGATGGGATATTTTTCGCGACGCTTGAATGGGCCTCATCCGATCACATGTCTTATGACAGCTACATGAAATACGGGCGGCCGTATGATCTGAAAATCCTGAATGCGGTCCGGGAAAGCCGTTTCAATGTCCTGCATGTCTGCCACACTAATAATTATCTGAAGCAGTTGGCCGATTATCCGGTCGCGTTGATCAACTGGGATTCGAGTCATCCGACCAATCCTTCGGTTGAGCAGGCCTTCGAGTTTTTCGGTGAGAAGACGGTCGTCGCGGGTCTTGATGACCGCGGCTGGCTGTGGCACAGCCGCCAGGACGAAATCGCGCGCGAGATCGGCCGCCTGAAGGATAAATATGCCGGCCGGCGTTTTATTTTCGGCCCGAGCTGCGCTGTCGCCCCGGAATTGCCTTATGAAAATCTCAAGGCGGTTCGCCGGGCGCTTTAATTTGCATTGCCATAATTCAATCCTACATGATTTTAATTGACTTCAGATATGAGGTGATTGATATTTATATATCAACCATAAGACAGGAGAACCACATATGTTTTTCGGATTCGCCATTCTTGCCGCCGGAGTATTATTGCTTTTGGCCAAAATGGATTTTATTTCGGGCGGATTCTGGGATTATTTCTGGCCGATTGTCCTGATTGCGCTCGGAGCCAATATAATTTTCGATAAAAAGAGACACCCCAAAATTAAATGACCGGACAAAAACCTGCCGGACGGCCCGATGATGCGCAGGAAGGTGCTTCCCTCCGACCGGGAAAGCCGCAAGTCTCAATCACGTTTCGCCCGGACAAGTCGGGCCTTGAAAAATTTATGGGCCGGCTTGAAGCCGAGGTGATGAAAATCATCTGGACGGGCGGTCCGATGACGGTCAAAAGGGCTCTTTATTTCATTAACAAAGAACATAAATATGCCTACACCACCATCATGACGGTGATGGTCCGATTACATGAAAAAGGGCTTCTGGACAGGCGAAAGGAAGGCGCCTCCTATGTATATACGCCTTCCATGGATGAGAAGAGTTTTCTCAAATTCGCTGTCGAATCCGTCATGGGCGGCCTGATGGACGAATACCGGACCCTCACCACCAATCTCTTTCACAGAGTTCGCAAATCCTCAAAGAAATCCGCCGAATAATTGCGCGGTTCAGTTTGTACAGGAATCTCCCGATAATCATAATATGAGGCTAATTTTATCACTGATATTCATCGGGTTATTCTTTGTTGGATCAAGCGCCGTTGGCGATATGTACAGCAACCCCATGCTCAGGTGCTCTTTTGAGCTGCCTTCCGAATGGACGGCGCAACAGGCCGCTCCCGATATCCTGACAATCAACGCCGATTTGGGCGATTCCGTCGAGATCACTATCTCCGTATTTGAACTTGACCCGGACAGCCCGATCACATCCGACAAGGCTTTGACTATGGCAATCGCCGGCTTATATAATGATATTGGCATCAAATCGGCCAATCCCGATATGATCGAATATACGGTTGATGGCGGAGTCGCTTCATTTCAGGCTGAGTATAATCGGCTGATCGAAGGATCGGAGGCGGTCATTCGTACCGGTTTAAAAGGAGTCATCGGACGGCTGACTTCAGGAGACCAGGTCCTTTATTTGATTGTCGTAATGGCTCCATCGGAAATGTTCGAAAGCATCCGGTCCCGGACTGAAATTCTGATGAGTTCCTTTAGAATTGACGAGACTCTCGCGGAGGATTTTTTCCCCCGCCGGAATTTATCACCGTACATAATCATGCTGGTGGTTGTGGCCCTGACCATTTTCTTCTTTATGCGAAATCGCAGAGTGCAGAAATCAAGAAATCCGTTGGGAAGAGATTCCGGGAGTTTCTGGCGCTGCTCCTTGTGCGGGCGCGTGAATCATATGGACAACGAAACCTGCGGCCGCTGCGGGAATATCAGAGCCGCAGCCGACAAAGTCACCAAATACTGATTTACTTTTCCTGAAGCTCCAACAAAACACCGCCAGTTGATGCCGGATGCACAAAGGCTATCTTTTTGCCGCCCGCGCCGATCTTTGGCTTTTCGTCAATCAGCCGGTAACCTTTGGCCTTCATCTCACTCAGTTTTTGTTCGATGTCATCCACCAATATGGCCAGATGATGCAATCCTGTGCCGCGTTTCTCGATAAATTTCTTTATCGGGCTGCTTTCATCGGTTGCCGCCAGCAATTCGATATGCCCTGAGTCGGGATCATCCTTGGCCGCGAACACAGCCACACGGACTTTCTGCTCGATTACTTCCTCGATATGGACCGGCTGATAACCAAGCAAATCGGAGAAGGCCTGTATGGCCTTCTCCAGATTTTCGACGGCTATTCCAATATGTGATATATCAGACACGTTTATTTTCCTTCTTGTTCCTGTTGCTCACGCCTGACTGCTTCTTCATAAGCCTTGATCTCGGCATCATTTTCGAGCTGCTTGTCATAATGCGATTGATACGGGCGGTACCATTTTCCATGCGAGCGATATACTTTGGCGGCATATGATCTCCATTCCCCTTCAGGGACATCGATACCATATGACAATCGGATCCAGACCGTAGCAGAATCCCCGAATATTCGAAGGCTGTCCACCTCAATGGACGAAAGCCTGTTATATTCATAGTCCCGAACCCAGCGATATTCCATGTACTCAGTCAGCGAAATGAGATCTTTATAGTAAGGGAATTCATTTTCGTAAAGAACCGTTTTGTCGCCTTCTTTCGTCCGCTCTATATATTCAATCATCAGCGCCCTGATAGTCGCCTCATCGCTGGTTTCTTCCGTAGTAACACCCGGACTGCTTGAATTTTGGGCTGTTTCCTGATTCCCGCAACCGATTAACAGCAGGAATATGACTGGAATGCTCAACATCCTATAAGACTTCATGATATTCTCCCCAGATATCTCTAAGGCAGTTGGAAATCTCGCCAAGAGTGGCATATTGCTCGACCGCATCAATAACCGGCGGCACGATATTCTCATCACCGCGGGCGACATCATCAAGCGCCTTAAGACATTTCCGGACTTTATCGTTGTCGCGGTTTTTACGAAGTTCCTTAAGCCGCTTGACCTGTTCTTCCTCAAGACGCGGATCGACCTTGAGAATTTCCTCCATTGGCTGTTCTTTGTCTTTGAATTTATTCACACCGACCACTATCATTTCATTCTTTTCAATCATCTTCTGGAAGCGGTACGCCGACCTGGCTATTTCATGCTTGAAATAACCGCTTTCGACACTCTTGACCGAGCCACCCATCTTCTCGATGTCTTTCATGATTTCGAGGACTTTTTTCTCGATTTCATCGGTAAGGTACTCCACCAGATAGGACCCGCCAAGCGGATCGGCTGAATCGACAACACCCGATTCATAGCCGATAATCTGCTGCGTCCTTAATGCGATTTCGGCTGATCGCTGAGTCGGCAATCCCAGCGCTTCATCGAATGAGTTGGTATGCAGCGACTGAGTCCCGCCAAGAACCGCCGCCAGGGCCTGAATCGTCGTGCGGACGATATTGTTTTCCGGCTGCTGCGCCGTCAATGTCGAACCGCCGGTCTGAGTATGGAACCTGAGAAGCAGCGACTTCGAATCTTTGGCCTTGAAATGTTCCTTCATCAGCTTTGCCCAGATACGCCGTGCGGCTCTGAATTTGGCGACCTCTTCGAGCAGATTGTTATGCGATGCGAAGAAAAATGACAGCCGCGGTGCAAAGGAATCAACCTCCAGGCCCGCTTTGAGAGCCGCCTCGACATAAGCTCTGGCATTGGACAATGTGAAGGCGACTTCCTGGACGGCGCTGGCGCCGGCCTCGCGAATATGATAACCCGATATCGATATCGTGTTGAATTTCGGGAGATTGTCCTTGGCATAGGAAAAGATATCGGTGATAATGCGCATCGATGGCTCGGGCGGATAGATGTATGTTCCGCGGGCAATGAATTCCTTCAGGATATCATTTTGTATGGTTCCGGAGATTTTATTCTGCGGGACGCCCTGCTTCCTGGCAACGGTTATATACATGGCCAGCAGGACGACTGCCGTGGCATTGATGGTCATCGAGGTCGAGACCTGCCCCAGCGGGATTTTATAAAACAGAGTCTCCATATCGGCCAGCGAATCGATCGCGACGCCGGTCCGCCCCACTTCGCCGAGCGCCATGGGGCTGTCGGAGTCGTATCCTATCTGGGTCGCCAGATCGAAAGCAACCGACAAACCGGTCTGGCCGTTTTCAAGGAGATAACGAAATCGTTGATTGGTCTCTTCCGCCGTTCCGAAACCGGCATACTGCCGCATCGTCCACAGGCGTCCGCGATACATGTTGCTGTAAATTCCGCGGGTGTATGGGTACTCACCCGGGTGACCTGATTTACTTGCATCTCGGGAATCCTGATTCGCCACCACCGGGATTTCAATACCGGAGGTGGTGAAACTTTTTTCCTCTTCCATTTATTCAAACTCCACTAGTTTTTCGTTTTTGTCGACGGCCTTTCCGGCTTCGACAAAGACATTCTTAACTGTTGCCTCATTCGGGGCTTTAATCATGTTTTCCATTTTCATGGCTTCAATGATTACCAGCGTCTGCCCTTTGGCGACTCTGTCGCCCGGTGCAACCGCCGTCGAAAGCACCAGCCCCGGCATCGGTGCTTTGATGATTTTGTCCTCAAGTCCGCCAACGGCGCTCCCGGCCCGCTTGCGCAGCTCGGCCAGGTCGTACGGTTCGGCGCGGACATTCACTTCTTTTCCCTCAAGAAAGATCTCGAGACCGTTTCCGTTGCGGGTTATATCCACCTCGGAGGCGCGCTCATTGATCTTGAAAAGAAATTTCTTATCCGACAACTGATCAACCTTAACCAGATACCTGGAGTCCCCATATTCTACCAGGTACCCATCGCCCTGACGGGACAGTTCAATATCGAATTCCTCGTCATCGACCGATACGATATATCTATATCTTAGGTCACCCATGGTTCTACTTTATCTTGCTTAATCCTTTTACACCTTCGCGGCGATAATATTGCACCCAATTTCCGCGACATTCACTTCTCTTTTTGAATGTCGTCCGCACTTTCTGCCGGTTAATATACTCATATATAACGCCCGCGATAGCCGCTTTCTCGGCCTGGTCCGCCTCGGGGCATTCGAAAATACGCTCGGGAAATTCCACATCGATAAAATCGGTGGCGTAGTCGCCCATATGAAACCGCGCCGAACGCATCACCGAGCAGCCGAATCCGATTGTCGTATGCACCCCGGAAATGCGATATTCGGTTAAAGCCCGGCGCATCCTGTCGATAGCTTCCTTGCGATCGCGTCCCCACACGATCAGCTTGGAAATGATCGGGTCATAAAACATCGGTATCTCCGATCCCGCCACGACCCCGGAATCGACGCGGATACCCGGCCCCGATGGTTCACGATATTCGGTAATTGTTCCGGTTGACGGCATGAAGTTCTGATGCGGGTCTTCGGCGTAGATGCGGCACTCTATGGCATGCCCGCGTGAGCCAATGCTTTCCTGCGTGAGGGTCATTGGCCGCCCTTCGGCGATCCGAATCTGTTCGCGGACCAGATCAACACCGGTCACCATTTCGGTCACCGGATGCTCCACCTGCAAACGTGTATTGACTTCGAGGAAGTAAAAGTTGAGATCCTGATCAACCAGGAATTCCACCGTCCCGGCGCCAAGATAACCTGACTCGCGGGCAATATTGACCGCCGCCTCGCCCATCTTCTGGCGAAGCTCCTCGCTCATAATCGGCGATGGCGATTCCTCGATCACTTTCTGATGCCGCCGCTGTATGGAGCATTCACGCTCGCCAAGATAAACCGCATTGCCGTGCGAATCGGTCAGAATCTGAATTTCGATATGCCGCGGTCTTTCGAGATATTTTTCCAGGTAGACGCGCCCGTCACCGAAAGCGGAACCGGCTTCGCGGATGGCCGATTCGAGCGATTCGATCAGATTTTCCACGGAGCGCACAATCCGCATCCCCTTGCCGCCGCCGCCGGCGGCCGCTTTGATTAGCACCGGGTAACCGATCTCGGCCGCTTTTTACTTTACCAC
>JBFMFJ010000041.1:0-6966 GCA_040752235.1 Candidatus Zixiibacteriota bacterium
GTATGCCTATCGAGCCTTGTGGGAATCTCGTTTTCGCTCCAACTTCTCCGCCGTCAAACTCGGCATGAAGGCCAGGGGCGCCTATCAGGACGGCCTCGATATCGATTCCACGCTTTATGACCTTTATGTCGGAATGGGCACATATCATTATTGGAAATCGGTCAAGTCCGGGATACTGAGATCGGCAGGATTGTTCAAGGATGAGCGGGAGAAAGGTATAGAGGAAATCGAAAAGGCGGCCGATTCATCATTGTTTTCCAAAGATGCCGCCCGATCCGCCCTAATCTGGATCCTTATCGACCGCGAGGAATATGATTCGGCGATTGTCCTGGCGCAGAGTTTGTATGAAAAATTCCCGATGGGCAAAACCTTTCTCTGGCCGCAGGCGGAAGCTTACCTAAAGTCGGAGCGTTTTGCCGATGCCGCGCGGGTATATTCCGGTATTCGCCAATCCCTTCTGAATAATCCGGGCAATTATTACAACTTTATCGAATGTTCGTACCAGCTGCACAAGGTCTTGAATGAAACCGGCGATCTTAACGGCATGAAAAAAATTATAATAGATGTCCGGGCGAATTTTGACAACATTCCCAAAGAAACAAGGCGAAAACAGAAGCAGAAACTGGCTTACTTGTTAAAACAGGATGGCTGATATTTTGATGGCTTTATCCGCAGTATTAACCGTATAATTGGCATTAACCTATGGAAGATAAACGCAAAGAACTGGAAGTGAAGTTAACAGCCGAAGTCTCCTGCGCCGGCTGAGCCTCGAAACTGGGGCCAAAGTTTTTGGCCGAGGTGTTGACGGAATTGCCGGTGGAAACGAATCCCAATCTGCTGGTTGGATTCAACAAAGCCGACGATGCCGGCATTTATAAAATAAGCGAAAAACAGGCGCTGGTGCAAACGGTTGATTTCTTCCCGCCGATCGTTGATGATCCGTATGCTTTCGGACAAATCGCGGCGGCCAATGCCCTGTCGGATATTTATGCTATGGGCGGGACACCGTTGACGGCTTTGAATATTGTTGGATTCCCGGCCGGGATGAATCCCAAAATTTTGACCGAGATTCTCAGGGGAGGCTCGGATAAGATACATGAAGCCGAAGCGGCTGTGGTCGGCGGTCATTCGATAAAAGATAAAGAGTTAAAGTACGGGGTCGCCTGTACGGGAATAATTGATATTGATAAAATCATCAAAAATGATGGAGCTCGGCCGGGTGATATATTATTCCTGACCAAGCGGCTCGGGACCGGTATCATCACCACCGCCATCAAGCAGAACCGCGCTGCCTTGCATGATATCAATCTCGTCACCGCCCAGATGGCGCAGTTGAATAGAGCCCCTGCGGAATTGATGGTCAAACATGGCGCTCATGCCGCCACCGATATCACCGGCTTCGGGCTTCTGGGGCATGCTTTCGAAATGGCCGATGCTTCCGGGGTGTCCATCGAGTTCGAATTTTCTCGACTGCCGCTGCTGCCGAATGCGGTTGCTTTCGCCCGGGCCGGGGCCTTGACCGGCGGAGCCGGCGCCAACCGCGATTACCTGACCGACAAAGCTAAAATCGCGGCTTCTCTGAAAAAGGAAGAAACCGATATTTTGTTCGATGCTCAGACCTCGGGCGGTCTGCTGATTGCCTTTGACAAGATCTCTGCCGCAGCTTTTCAGGCCGATGCGGCCGATGCCGGAATTGATACCTGGCAAATCGGGCGGGTTATCGAAAAATCGGGTCCGGCAATCATCGTCATCTGAAATCTTACGGCTTGCCAATATATTTTTGTTCATTATCTTCTATGATAATGAGCATCTCGTCCAGACATAATGACAAATACCGGATAGGAATCTGGCTTATTATCGCCGTTGTCAGTATTGTCGGGCTGTATATATGGCTCGATGATCTCGATGCCGATCCCCCGATGTATTTCGACGGCCAGAGCCAGTCACTTTCGACCGATCCGCATCACTACTCGTATTTCGCCAGAAACAAGACTCTTTTCGGGCAATGGGAGATATTTGACAGCAGCCAGTGGCGGGTTTTTGAAGTCACTCTAGTCTCGGCCTTCAGCTACATTCTTTTTTCCATGTTCGGAATCAGTCGCACAATCGCCAACATTCCCGGAGTGGTTTGTGTCCTTGGGGCGATTGGTCTGTTTCTCGCGGCTTTGCGGAAAGACCTTAAACCCTGGATACTGGCAATTATTCTCATTTTGCTTTTATTCAACAAGGTCTTATTTGTTTACGGCCGCCTGCCATATACTGAAAACGGCATGATCCTGTTGATGTCACTGCTATTTTACATCTTTGTCCGTCATCGCCACCAATCGTGGGGAATACTCTTGATCGGGGTCCTGATCGGACTGGCCGCCTTTGCCGGAAAAATATTCGGTGTTATTATCGCTGTCCCGGTGGTAGTATCGATCTGGGTGGAAAACAGGCCGGACAGAATAAAAAATATTCTGGGAGCGGCGTTGTCATCGCTGGCCGTGGCGATTATCTGGATAATATTGTTTTACGGCGGCAGTCTGGGTCAGTTTTTTAATTACTATCATTCCCAGACCATAGGGCTCTATGGTGTTCCGGATGCCTTTAAGTCACCGCTGATTTTTTTCAAGAAATTGATAGATTTCGGCAATGATTCACGGTTTTTCTTCCATTCCCCGGTCATAACCCTGACCGGCTTTATCGGGCTGGCCTTTTCGGTTGTCTTTTTGACGAAAAGCAAATTTAGGGAGAATATCCCGCTTTTATTTTTGATAGTCTGGTTTTTAACCGGGTGGCTTTTCTTTATGCCGGAAAATTACCGCCCGTTACGATATATTTATATGCTATACCTCCCCCTGGCCGGAATTTTCGGTATTATGCTTTCGCTGTCGGTCCAAAAAGAGGGCTTTTCCAATAAAAAGAATCAATATTTAAAGTATGTGTTGCTCTTTATCTTGATCTGGATGCTGCTGGAACAACTGGCCTATAATATTTTTTATATCGGCAACTACGCCACCATGTCCAGCACGATGGTCACGTATTCAATACCGCCCGCAATCCTGATTACATATCTTGAATATCGTTACAATTTCCTGAAAATAGCCTTCAATCGATTATTTATTATAATTGTTGTATCTCTTGCGATTATCGGCGTGGCCATGAATTTCGGCCGCCCTTACCGGGATTGGCAACAGCAAAAATCATTCATTATCAAGGAAGCCGGAGAGGATCTGGGACAGATTCTGGGTGAGAATGCCGTTATCTGCGGCCCGATTGCTCCCTCTTTGCTGCTTGAAAACAATCACAAGGGTTGTATTTATGCTGTTGGTGTGTCGGATAATGATCCGCGATTTTTCCGCAAGAATCCCATTACACATTTTGCCATAGACGCCGACGCATCAGGAATGATTCTTGATAAGTACAAGGAATTGACATCAGCTTTCACAACGGCACTTTATTGGATTCGGGACGGCAAAATAATAATTGTCAACATTAGTCACCTTACAGGTAACCGAGAAGCCGCTTCATACCAGCCGACAGATTATGAGATTGCGCGAACCTTTATGCAGGACAAGGTTTATGACAGCGCGCTTTATTATATGGAACGTTTTGCGGCCAAATATCCCAACAACAAATCGGCGCTGAAGTCGCTCGGCGACCTCTATCCAATTAACGGGCAACCCGATAAGGCGATGCCGCTGCTTCAACGAGCCGATGCTCTTTATCCGCGCGATTTTTCCGTCAAATTTACTATGGCCATGTATTATCAAAAACGATATGTGGCTTCCGGGGATGACAGGTATCGTCATCTTGCCCGCCAGGCTTATGAGGAAGTGGTTGCCATTAACCCATATCAGGCGGATGAAGTGACCGAAATCACCCGCTGGATTGCCGGATTGAAGTAAAAAATCCGTCCTTACCGATTCATAGTACAACTATAATATTTTTTTTACATTTAAATTAAACCATTTCTCTGCGTAAATTGTTTAAAGGATTAGAGGGTCAAATAAGAGCACCGCGGATTTGGCTGACCGGACTTCTGGGATCCCCCGGCCGGTAACCCGCCCAAATGTTTTTGTTGACATTAATTTGATAAAACGTATCCTCGGGATGAGGTAATCTATCATGGAAATTGCATTGTTTTATTCAAAAGAGAATTCTGACCACCTCAAGGCGGCCAATTTCGTCAAGAGGGCGGTGAGGAACCTCGGCATCTCCGCTACGATTACCGAACGCGATACGCCCATGCCTGACCCCAAAATTGTTATAAATGGTTTCGATCTTTACAATTTATTAGAGCAGCCAGGGAAGGGCGGCGGGACGAAGCTTTCTTATGATTCGGTTCTAAAGGCGCTTGAGAGCACCGCCTGGTAGAATTCTGTTTTTTTTGATTTTAATCCTACACCTATATTAGGGGCTATGGGACTATTTACAGGTTTTAGTCTGCCTGCCACCTGTCCCTCATAGAACGGACTGGCCGCCATTTGTACCAAGCGGTACGTCGGGGCGACTCTCAGAACAATTCCAGTCATAATTTAAAATGTTGATTTACAACAAGTTAACATGTACATCCAGTCTTGGCACATGGTTTGTATGTAAGAATGGTGTTCAATGCTAACCTAGATGAAAAGAGGAGCAATGATGTTAAGAAACCTTCTACTAACGGCACTAATTCTCGGCCTGCTCGGGTTTCTTGCCGGATGCAGTGAGGATACCGCCTCACCGTCCGACGATGATCTACTGACGGCTGCAGAAGAATTCGGTGGTTATATACCGACCGATGAATCTGCGGCTTTTGGCGATCCTGTTTTACTGGATGAGATGGACGCGGACAAAATTTATAATGATGAATTTGCGGCCATTCCTGCGGTCGATTCCATAATTGATGAATCGGTCGAAGGGGCTTATGCGCTTCGCATTCTTTGGGGATCGCTCCGGTATGATTCAACCATTACCGAAATTACCGACTGGTCAGGTTCTTTGACTATCAGTCGGGGGGCTGAGATTGTCCGGCGAACGATTAAGTTCGAGGATGGGCAGGATTATATCCTCGATCGGACCGACCGGACGAAAATTGAATGGGTCTCGCTGACCTCCGTCCATTTCGACGGCATCTTTGTCAATATCTATATTCCTCCGGTCGAAACCGATGATTCGGCGATGATCGCCGAGGAACCGGTGACGGTGACTTTCGAGACCGAACCGTTTACGGTCAGCTTCAGTATCGATGAGATTGCCGCCCTCGATACCATTTACTATCTCGAGGATTCAATCAATGCGGTTTCGTTCCGCGGCTTCAAAGTTGAGCCGATGGGCTGTCCGAACGGATTTCTTGACGGGCACTGGGGAACCGACACGACCGGCCAGGGCGTTTTCAGCGGACGCTGGATAGCTTCAAATGGTATGCTGGCCGGATTTTTACAGGGCGAATGGGGCCAGGACAGTGCTGGCGCCAATTATTTTGTAGGAAAGTATATCGATGTCAACGGCCGGTTTGAAGGCCTGTTGAAAGGAACCTATCGCTGGCTGCCTTTCGGCGCTATGAACGGCCTTCAGGACGGCCAGACCAAACGCCATGGCGGCGGCAGGTTTTTCGGACATTTCTATAATGCCGAACTGACTCCTATCGGTGTTTTGAAAGGCCGTTTCGGAATGCCCAAATACGACACCGACTGCGATAAGGGTTATTTCTTCGGACGTTGGAAAAAGTTCTGTTCGTCTGCTGCCGCGATCAACGATGGCATGGATGAGCAGTAGTGTACCTCTCTTAGGTGGTTTGTGCATAGAGAGAGGGCCGGGTTTGCTTCGGCAACCCGGCCCGCTATTTTTGTACGCGATTTTTGATTTCAATAAAGCAGGTTAATCATCAATCCGCTTTCCCTTGCCAGGGGTGGCATTCCCAAACTTGTTTGGGGATGTTTTCTTCGCATCCGAAATTGACAGATTTATAATACCCTATTTTTTTCTGGCTATATAATCAATATATGCCTGGATGTATTTATTTTTATTTTCAACTTTCTCTATTATTCTTTTTTCCTTGCGGATGATTTCACATGATTCAAAATAAACATCGGCTTCGTTATCTTCGAACTTTGCAAATCGCTCGCTTTTTAACAGTTTATAGGCGAATGAATTTTTATTAAATGAACGATTATCGGTATCACTCACCGAATTGAAATTTACATAGCATAAACCTTCAGGTTTTAGTACCCTCTTTATCTCATCCATAGAAATTTTTATATCAGGCTTGGTCATAAAGGAAATTGCGTTATATGAATATACATAACTAAATGATTCGGCTGCGAATGGAATATTTCTCATATCACCGCGTATAAGATTCAATGAATAATTGTTTTCTCTGCAAAATTCAACCGCCTCATCCAAAGCTTCCTGACTAATCTCGAGTCCGAATGCTTCATATCCATATTTACAGAATAATGACAGCTTTGTATCGGCCCATCCTGCCCCGCAATCCAATATTATTTTTGGAAGAGGATTAAGGTTGCATTGTCTTAAGAACTCATAAAGCGGCGTTGCTGTTGATATTTCTTCCATCCGTTTATTTTCCAGCCTGCTCGGTTTTCAATTATTATAGAATAATAGGTCGGGCTCCGAATGAGTCAACAGACGAGTGAGAGACCCGACACCAAAATTAACTATTAATATCAAAACAGCGCACTGTTTTCTTAGGATCATGTCGGGTTTCTCGCTTATTCGCCAGGGCTCATGGGCTCGGAACACCGACATACAATTAATCCCATGTTTATCAATGTGGATATTCGCCGTGGAGTCATTCAATGATGTGTTAATCCACTTATGAAAGATAGATTATTTGGAAAAATTGGCAAGGGGAAAAGCGTTTCGGCGGCAGGTCACACGCTCACATCGGCTCGCGCAAGACCTGCCATGACTTTATATGGTTGTGATCGGCGGGTTCTCAAACCCGCCGCGGGGGGGGGGGGGGGGGCCCCAGGCCCGCAA
>JBFMFJ010000041.1:6976-15068 GCA_040752235.1 Candidatus Zixiibacteriota bacterium
CCGCCGCGGTCGGTCTGAGGACCGACCGATCACATATAATATTTTTGTAATCTCGTTTTTGTTGTGGGCGGCAGATCCTTCCCTTCGAATCTCAGGGCTGGCGAAACTCAGGAGACCTGTCCGCATCTGCCCCTTTTTTTCCGAAACCGCCCCATAATTTTCACGTAATGAACAAAAAGCCTGCAAAATGCAATACTGTCACTGAAAGGATAATTTATGGATTACTCCAATTACTTCTGGCAGGGCGACAAAGTCCGTCTCCGCCCATTAAGAGTGGATGATGCCGAACAGTGTTTTATGGATTCGCTCGACAGCACGTCCCGACAACTGCTTCAACTGGGCATTGAACTGCCGCAGTCGATGGAAAAACTGCGCGTATTCCTGGCCAAATATGCCGACTGCCGGGAGGTGGACGGCATCATAATTTTTGCTATAGAGAATCTCGAGGGTGTCAATGTCGGCGGTATTTCTATGCACCACATGAGCATGAAAAACGGAACATTCGGTATGGGCCTCAGCATCAGCCGGCCATTCTGGCGGAACGGTTATGCCGAAGATGCCGCACGCCTTCTGATGCGTTATTGTTTCCATGAACGACGTTTTCAAAAGTGCAATTCGGCCTGTGTCGAGGGCAATGTGGCATCGATTGAGTTTCATAAGAAGCTTGGTTTTATCGAGGAAGGTCGCCGCCGCCGAAGTTTCTTCTTGAACGGCAGATATTATGATGATATTTTATTCGGCCTGACCCGCGAGGAATTTGACGGGCAATAAGCGGGCAATTGTCCTCATCCGCGTTCGAATCACATACAAAAAATATCCGCAGGGATAGGACATTGTCCTGTCCATATTCATTATACGCGGATAAATGAGAACGTCTGCCGCGCAAGGAAATGTAGGGGCGGGCTTGACCCCGCCCCTGTAAATCGGGGGAGGGCGACCGCAAGGGTCGCCCCTACACAATACAAATAATCACAAGTCGCCGGATGGATTGTTCCTTATTCATATAAAACGCCGGCAAATGACGCTGCGTCCGTTCTTCTGCGACACTCGCCGGCTATACGCTGAGGATGACGCCCCCCCTCAGGATAAACCAACGACCGGGTCGGAGTATCTGTGAACATCATCCTCATATATAAAGAGGAAGATAATCCTCGAAAAATACAGGTGAATAAAAATATATTTTATAAACCAGGCTTTAACTGTCAAAGAGTTTTAAGAAAGAGATTATTGTCTGTAGACCTTTTCAAGATCAACCGATTGCCGCCGTTTGTTGATGGCGTCATAAAAGATAGGCGCGTCATGTTCGGACTTGTGTGATCGCGAGAAATGATCCCGGCAGACGGCATCCATAAAGGTTTCGAAATTCTCCCGGAAATGGGCTGTCGAAAACCGAATGGCATTATCGCGGATTATGTAAGGATTAAAAGGCCGGAAATTATCGAATTGCCTGACCGCATCGACGATTGCCGAACTCTCCTGCCGGTCAAAAAATATCCCGGTAACACCATCGATAACTGTTTCCCTGACGCCGCCGGCGTTATAGGCTATAACCGGTGTTCCGCAAGCCTGGGCCTCAATAGGGAGGATGCCGAAATCTTCTTCCGCAGCAAAGACAAATGCCTTTGCCCGCTGCAGGTAATTTTTAAGGATCTCGGTCGGCTGAAAACCAAGAAACTGGATATTATCGGTGGCTTTTCTTTTGATTTTGACGAAATCCGGACCATTGCCGATAACGATTAACTTCTTGTCCGGCATCATGGAAAATGCCTCAACAATTGTGTCGATTTTCTTATATGGCACCATCCGCGAGGCAGTCAGATAGAAGTCTTCTTTTTGTGTGTGAAGCGCGAAGTTATCCACATCGACCGGCGGATAGATGACAGCGGCCTCACGACCATATACTTTCTTGATTCTCCGCCTGATATAATCGGAAATGGCTATAAACCTGTCAACACCATTGGCTGTTCGATAGTCCCACAACCTGATTCGATGCAGAATAAACCGCGTCAGCCAGCTTTTGAGGCCTTTGGTAAGATTGGATTCGCGGAGATACTGGTGTGTCAGATCCCAGGCATAGCGCATGGGGGAGTAGCACATGCAGACATGAAGCTGGTCCGGGCCGGTGATAACACCTTTGGCGACGGCATGACTGCTGGATATAACCAGATCATAGCCGGAAAGATCGAACTGCTCCACCGCGAATGGCATCAACGGCAGATATGACCGATATTTTGTTTTTGCATAGGGGAGTTTGTGAATCAATGATGTTTTGACTTTTTTGTTACGAATGAACCATTTCAGGTTATCCGGAAGGAATTCCACCTGGGCAAAAAGGTCAGCCTGAGGAAACAGGTTGAGCATCTGCTCAACCACGCGCTCCGAGCCGGAGTAATCGACGAACCACTCGTGGACTATCGCCACTCTCAGCCGGCCGAAATCGAAGCGGGGACCGGTGTTCATCGGACCGTTTCCTTTTTATCCATGGTTTTTCTATTAAATATCACCTCAGAGCCGGACGGATGCTCAGCATTCTCCGGCGGTCTCCTCAGAATGATTTTCTCGCGCATGACATGTTTTTTCTCGACAAGGATGTTGCCGAAATCCTCTGGTGCGGTTTTGTGCCAGTGATGCAGCGAACTCTCGAAGGTGTACCTGAAATAGAAGCCGCTGTCCATCAGGGCATTCGGGATAATATGCGTCGGCGTGGCCGCCTTTTTGACCCGAACCGGATGAATCGGGTTTCTAAATCCAAAAAATCTCTGGATCGTCTTTGATATCGGCAGCAATATCCAAAGAGGAATCGGCAAAATCAGGGCATTGGTGCCGGTGAATTGTTTTATAACGGAGACTATTTCATTCAGCGGCTGGGTCGGGGTCTCGACATAATTATAGCAGAAATAATCTTTGCTCATGCTCATGGTAAAATCGATGCTGTCGAGAAAACCGTAAATGTATCCATACGATTTATATATCCCGGGCGAACCGGGAATAGCGAAATAACCTTTTTTAATGGCCTGGATCATCCGCATGATATTACCCGGATCACCGGGACCATACAGAACACCGGGACGGGAGATAATCAGTCTCCTGTGCGGATAAGCCTTTTTCCACATCTCATGAATCAACTCGGCGGGATACTTGGATCCCCCATAGGGAGTTGATGGTTGAATCGGCGAATGTTCATCGGTCGGGCCTGTGGTCGGGCCGTACACCGAAATACTGCTGGTGAAATATATACTGTCGCAGCCGACGGCATCGGCATAGGCGCAGACATTGTGTGCGCCTTTCAGATTGGTTTCGAAATATTCCTCACGAACATGCCCCGGTTCGCGATGAATGGCGGCCAGATTGAAGATCCATTCCGGCCGGGATTTAATCAGTTCTGCCGGTATAGAACGGCGGACATCTGTGAATGAAGTCGAAATGCCGGGCTGTCCGGCGAGGCTGCTTGGTCTGATATCGGCAAGGTGAATATGGTCAAATCTTTTTGTTCTTAGAAAATGCTTTGCCAGATGTGTCCCCACAAATCCGGCACCGCCAAAAATAACACAGCTTCTCATGCGTTGATCTCTTCCATGAGACCAAACCTTCGGCGAATCACTGCCGGAAGTTTGATATCTATCTCGGTTTTATATCCTTTTTTTGCGGCACTATCGGATGCTATAATCCAGAATGCGGCAAGGAAAAAGGTCAGGAACCCGGCCAGAAAGGTGGTGATCATACGGCGCGGGCCTGATTTCAGAGTCGGAACCGACGGGTTATCGAGTATGCGCACGATAGGAACATCTTTTTGAGCATCAAGCCGGGCCAGTTCGTACTGCTCCAGAACCAGTATGTATGTCTTCGATTTGACTTCGACGTCGCGTTTCAACTGCATCAGGTTTTTCAGGATTTCCGGGTCGGAAGTCATCTCCCAGTCGCGGTTGACGGTCTGGTAATCCTGCAGCTTCTCTTCGGCCTTCCTGAGCTGCTGGTCGCGGTCGGCCACCTCGCGCTCGAGAAACCGGGCGTTGTCCTTGGCCTGTGAGCGGCGCTTGTGCATGTTGAAAGATTCTAATTCCTCGAGATAGCGGCTCAATATCGCTTTTGAAAGGCGGGGGTATTTGGTCTCCACCGACAGGCCGATCACGCCGGTCTTCTTATCCATGTCGAAGGTCGATATTTCAGCCAAAGCCTGCCGGAGTCTTTCCGGGTTGTCCTGATCGAAATATTCAGCGAGAGTCAGGCTTTTGACCTTTTCGTCATGAATAAAAGAATATTCGCCCGCCAGGACGGCATCCATCACTGTCCGAGATGTCAAAATGGTCGGGAACATTTCTGATGAATTCTCATCCTGGGTCATGAAGGCGTCGAGATCAGCCAGGCTTTTCAACTGAGCCATCTTGTCAACCTTGCCTGAAGGAAGAATCGAGGCGGTAGACCGATACTGATTGGGCAGAAGAAGTACAACAATGGCGGTGACAATCATGACCGACAAGACACAGCCGGACAGAAACTTTCTTCTTGAATACAGCAATCGGGCCGTTTCGATCAAGTTGATATCACTGATGGGGTGTTGTCCTTTTTCCTGATCGCCGTCGGCTTCATCCCTGAGCGCGGCATTTTTTAGCGTAATTTTTCTATTTTGCATTAGCTACTCCATTAGCTCAGCACTTTTTGTTTATGCAACGGCCGTGCCAAGGATTTTGTCGTCAGCAAGGCATTATCTCGCAAGAGATTACAGGCGCCACTGAATCAGCTATATATAATTGTGATGAAAAAGCGGGAAATTTATTCTTTGAAGAGAGGAAAATATTTCGAAAATTAACCGGATTCCGCAAGGTTAATTTGCTGATTTTTAGAGGCTTTTGGCTGCCGCGTAAAGCTCAAGCGCCGACCTTTTCCAGTCGAATTTCCGGGCCTGTATCAGTCCGGATTTTATCAAACTCTCCCGCCGGTCGGAGTCGGATAATATCATTTCAATTTTCGCCGCAATGTCGGCAGGATCATGCGGATTAAAGTAAAGAGCCGCCTCGCCGCACACTTCCGGAAGCGATCCGGCGTCGGAAACAGCACAGGGACAGCCGCAAGCCATAGCTTCGAGAGGCGGCAGCCCGAAGCCCTCGTACAAAGAAGGGTAAACAAACAGCCGCGCCTCGCGATAAAGCTCCACCAGCCGGTTATCATCGACATATCCGACGAATTCAACCCGTTGCTTGTCAATCAGTATTTTGCCCGGCTCGTGTTTCGCGAAAATATGGCTGGAGCTGCCGGCGATGACCAGTTTTATGTCACGCTCTTTCAGCATGCTGAAGGCTTGAATCAACCCGGCGAAATTTTTTCTCGGCTCGAGTGAGGCAACACTGAGAATATAATTTTCTGGCGATGTCTTATGAATTTCTGATGATTCCGGCCGGAAATGCCTTCCCACGCCGCAATATATCACTTTTATTTTGCGCTTATCCGTTCCAAGCAGGGCCGAAATTTCATTTTTGGAAAATTCACTGTCGGAAAATATAATTTTTGATGATCTTACGACACGGGGGAGAAGCATTTTATATGTTATCGCGAATTTCCGGGAATACCAGCCGGGATGGCGCAAAGGGGCCGTATCATGAATCGTGGCAGCCTTGTTTTTATAAGAAATCGGAGCGCTGTTGGCCAGATTAATGAGGATCCGATCCGGAGCATGTTTTTTTATGTATTTCGGAAGTTCGTACTGCTCCCAGAGATACCCGGTGAAATGACCGAAAAATTCCGCACTCAGTCTTTCCGCGACATCTTCATGAATAATATTTTTCGGCGCGACGAATTTGATTTCGGGATCTATTTCATGAAGAGCCAGCGACATCTCGATGGCATGGCGCTGGACACCGGTCAACCGCTGTGTTAAAAATCGCGCATTAACTATCACCTTTGCCACCTCTGTCCCACAGGGCCAGCAAGAAACCAAGACAGATCATCAGGGTCGGTGATTCGATGACATTCAAAGTCGCTCCGAATGAGAAAAATATCAGTGAAAAAGTGAGAAAGAATATGTTTTGTCGATTGTTAATTCTCAATGTTAAATTTTTAAAAATCAATAAACCAAGAATTATCGGCAAAATTATAATTCCGAAATCTACCAACATGTAGACATAGACATTATCAGCGGCATTATATAATTCCGGTTCGAAATATTTCTGTGATGCGCCGACTCCGCCCAGTCCTCTGCCGGTGAAATACATATATCCCGACGACAGAAGTTTGTATGCATCCGGCCACATGATTTCCATGCGCTCCACATAGGAAGCCGATATGGCTTTCAGGATAAGATCATCGGAATTGAGATAGCCGGTAAGTGTCCCAGGCGAGACCGCCGCCAGAACCGGCGGCATAACCCCATAGAGTAATATGATAATCATAAGAACTTTTATAACCGCTCCGGCAATATGATTAAAGCGGCCGGATACCGCAGTCGCCTTTTTCATAAGTACATAAAACAGGATCAGCATCAGGAAGGCGAATATCGATGATTTGGCCGTGGTCAGGATTATTCCGATAAATGACAGGAATAAGAAAATCCGGTCATAGACTTTCCATTTTGCCGGGAAGTAATTATTGTTGTTCAGTGATACAGCCAAATATAATGTCGACAGGCAGACCAGCAGGATAGCGGTTTCATAGGAAACTCTCCCGAAACCTGACAATCGCGGCAGATCAAGTGTCCACCATGAAATCGACCCGGGGATAATGACGCCATAGGCCTCATACTCGAATCCTATCCAGGGCAGGTCGAACAGCAATTCCAAAAGCAGACCCAGGATAATGATGGGCGTGAAGATGCGGTACAGACTGATAAAAAACCCTTTTTTCAAACCGAGCGTATAAACCGCCATGAAGCCGACGAAAAACGTAATAACGATCTTCATTCCGAAAGCGACCTGCATCGGGGCCAGTCCGTTTATCAGGCCAACCACAGCTGCATACAGGACGAGAGTCAGCAGGGACAACATCAGTTTATTCATCTTCGCTGTGATAGTCGCTTCGAGAGCAAAGGCGACAAATATTCCGATCAGGAGGATGTCTTTTAGATATACCAGGGAAGGAACTCCGGCTTTGAAAAAGAAAAATCGCAGAGGTGCTTCGAATATGATAAAGCCAAACCAGATATAAAGCACTTTTTCGGTCAGATTTTTCATCCCGTCACCCGTGTATAGATGTCGATGTACTGCCCGACGACATTATCAATTTCGAAATTTTTTGCTTTTTCAAGACATGCGGGCGATAAGACCTGCGCCAATCCGGGATCAGAAATGAATTTTCCCATTTTTTCCTCCAGATCGCCTTGGACCGCCGGATCGAAAATGAAACCAGTCCGGCCGGTATCGATCATTTCAGAAGCCCCGCCCATGCTGGTGGCGATAATCGGCATTCCATGGGAGTATGCCTCGATTACCACCCGCGGGAAGGCGTCATCACACAACGAGGGAATGACGGCAACATCGATTTCGCGATATATTTCTTCCGGCTTTCTGTATCCCATGAATTCAATGTTATCACTCTTATAGCGTTCGATCAACATTTTTTCGTATGAATCGGTTATTCCCCGGCCGAATATCTTCAATATTGCCTGATCGGTTTTCATTGATGCAAATCGTTTTATGAAATATTCCGTCCCTTTAATCGGCGCCAGCATGCCGATTAGGCCGAATTGAATCCTGCCGTCGGTGCTATTCGATGACGCGGGGGTAAGGTTAATGTCGGATGGGTTGTATATTTGTGCTCGTATTTGAGCTTTCGGGAAATAGCCGAATTTCTCATGTTTTTTCAGAATAAACCGGCTGACACCGACAACGGCCTGTACGACTGAAGACTGTTTTTTCCGCGGCACGGCAAGAATCCGGCAACTCGAACACTGTTTAAGGCAATTCTTATCATTTTTGTACATGGTTGAATTGGGGCACAGGAGATAATGATCCCGAATGGTGTGCACAACCGGAATATGCAACCGCCGGGCCGAATTCCATATCGAAACCGAAAACCCGGCCAGATTATTGGTGTGAATCAAATCCGGCCGCTCTGATTTCATTATTTCAGTCAGCTTCGATGCGGCAAATGGGTTGTATGAATC
>JBFMFJ010000042.1:0-14984 GCA_040752235.1 Candidatus Zixiibacteriota bacterium
ATCGCCGCTCCGGCCTATTGCGGGATACCATGCACGGACAGAGAGAAAGCCTCGCTGGTGACTTTCGTCACCGGTCACAAAGCACAGGAAAAGGCGCTCTCGACCGTTCCCTGGGAATGTATCGCCCGAGCCAGGAATGGCACGGTAGTGATATACATGGGTGTCGGTGAGATCGCCAATATCGTCAAGAATCTGATACAATACGGCATGTCGCCCGATTCGCCGATGGCTGTTATCGAGCGCGGCACTTTCCCGACACAGCGCAATTTTACGACCAGCCTCAAGGATATGCCTGATCTGGTGATTCGCGAAAATGTACAGCCGCCGGCTCTGTTCGTTATCGGCGAGGTTGTCAAATTGCAGCCGTTCATGGAATGGTTCGGTCATGGCCCGTTATTCGGTGTCCGTGTGATGGTAACCCGTCCGGCAGACCAGGCGAATGAGATGTATCGTACATTAAGAGAGCTCGGGGCCGAGGTACTCCCCTACCCGACTATTACTACCAAAGAATTTATTGACCATGCAGGCTGGGAAAAATTCGATAAAGTCTCAGGCAGAAATAATTGGTTGATCCTCACCAGCGAAAATGGCGTCAGATACTTTTTCAAGAAATTTGCTGAAAGAATCGGCGATATCCGCAAACTTGCCGATTATAAAATCGCCGCCGTCGGATATGGCACGGCAAGAGCCCTGCGACAAGTGCACCTGCAGGCCGATTTTATTCCAAAAAAAGCGACCACAAAGGCTCTGGCCGATGAATTATGTGAACATACCGACATGTCGGGTGTGAATGTGATCCGAATCCGGGGTAATCTGGCCGACGACAGGATCGAAACAAGGCTGACCGAGGCCGGGGCGTCGGTGTTGCCGGTCACCTGTTACGAGACATCATACACCCCATGGCCGGACGGATTCAAGGATCGCCTGTTCGAACATCTGCCCGATGTCATAGTATTCACAAGCGGATCAACTGCCGCCGGATTGAGCAAAATTCTTTCAAGTGAAGAAATAAATGTCCTTACGAAAAACGCCGAAGTGATATCGATCGGCCCCTCGACAACGGGAATGATTAATTCCCTTGGGATCAGGACAACCATGGAGGCCGACGAACACAGCATACCCGGCGTAATCGCGAAAATTGTCGAATATTATACAAACAAGATACAGGGGGTAAAATGACATTTCCAATATCACGACCGCGAAGGTTGAGGAAAAGCGAGGCGCTTCGCCGGCTTGTCCGGGAGACTCGATTACACCCGTCGAATTTCATTTATCCGCTCTTTGTCAGCGAAATCATCGATGAGCCGACTCCGATAGGCTCAATGCCGGGAATCTTTAATTACCCGCTTAAAAATATCGCCCTTGAAGCGGACCGAGCCTTCAAGCTGGGTATTCCTGCAGTTCTGCTTTTCGGGACCCCGGCGAAAAAAGATCCCGCCGGGTCGGCATCATTGAAGTCGGAAGGTATCGTGCAACAGGCCGTTATGGAAATAAAATCACAGAATCCGGATATTGTTGTCATTACCGATGTCTGCTTGTGCGAATACACCGATCATGGTCATTGCGGAATCATTAAAGACAATGACGTTGATAATGATGCCACCATCGATGTTCTCGCCCGCCAGGCAGTCAGTCATGCCAAAGCCGGAGCGGATATTGTGGCACCATCGGATATGATGGACGGGCGGGTTGGGGCAATCAGAAAGGCCCTGGATGATTTTGGATTCGACAACACCGCCATCATGGCCTATTCGGCCAAGTATTGCTCAGCCTTTTACGGGCCGTTTCGCGATGCCGTCGACTCGGCTCCGAAATTCGGCGACCGGCAGACTTACCAGATGGATCCGGCCAATGCCATCGAGGCAATCAAGGAAATCGAGCTTGATATCGCCGAAGGCGCCGATATCATCATGGTCAAACCGGCGTTGTCATATCTTGACATTATAGCGGCCGCCAAAGGCGAGTTCAATGTGCCGGTGGCGGCTTACAATGTCAGCGGCGAATATTCAATGGTAAAGGTGGCCGCGCAGAATAATCTGGCGGATGAAAAACGACTGACACTGGAAATATTGACATCGATAAAACGAGCCGGAGCCGATATAATTATCACCTACCACGCCCTCGAAGCGGCCAGGTGGCTGGGGTAAATGACGTAGTTGCTTTTCTTATTTAGATTTATTTTCTTGCTTTATTTTTTTAAGAATTTATAATTAGGTAAAGATTTCAAGAAAATAATGAAAAAAAATAATATTGGTGAATGGCGCCCCGGAATTTTACCAAAAGAATATATCAGACAACTGAGGGAACAAGAAATTATTAAATTTGGCAAGGAGGAATCAATTGACAATTCCTCTATTGACCTTCATCTTTCAGTTCAAGGCTGGGAAGTGAAAGGAAGCCTAAAGCTTAGACGAGATGAGTCATTTTCCACTGTGACAACTAGAGAAGATTTTATTAGGAGTAAACTCGATCTCTCAAAGGAAGTCTTATTAAAGCCTCATAAAACATATGTCGTCCAATTACAGGAATCTATTGATCCTCGAATAAATGAATACAATATTAATGGTAGAGCAACAGGCAAAAGCACAATTGGCCGACTTGATGTTTTAACTCGCTTAATAGTTGATAAATGCGAAAGATATGATGTCTTGCCCAAAGAATGTGGCGGACCACTTTATTTGGAAATTACACCTATTACATTTCCAATTATTGTAAAAGTGGGTGATAAGTTAAATCAATTAAGATTTTTTAGAGGCGAACCAAAACTAAGTGAATTGGACGATGATGAAGTTAAGTTATTTGGACAATTAACAGATTCTAATCGAAAAGATATCAGGGATTTAACATTGGATTTATCTCCAACAAAAATATGTGACAAGGAAGTTATTGCTTTTACGACCCAAAAAACCAAATTTACAGATGACGAGGCGATTACAATAGGAAAACCCTCAAAATATGATCCTGGTAAATATTGGAGATTCGTTGAGCCAAATCATTCAGGTTTTATTGAAATAGAAAAGGATAAGTTTTATATTTTAAGATCTAAAGAAAGATTTCGCCTTCCTGAAGACGTGGGCGTATATTGTCAGGCAATCACCGAAAATCTTGGCGAAATAAGGATTCATTATGCCGGTTTCGTTCATCCAGGATTTGGATATTTTAGAAAAGACAATAGGGGGACTCCTTTGATTTTTGAAGTAAGAGGCCACACTGTCAACGCCTTTTTAAGAGATGGGGAACTAATGGCAAAAGTGTCTTTTTATAGAACATCTAATCCAGTGAATTTCGATCCCAAAGATATTGAAGAAGCAAGAAAAGAAACGTATAATAATCAGGAATTACAACTTTCTAAATATTTTAAAAAATGGAAAAAATAAAAATCATTAGATTTGGGGGAGATTTTAGACCTGCCCCTGAAAGGCAAAAAGAACTAAAGAGCCTGGTTGAGCAATGCGACAATCTATACCCAGGTATTGAAATCTGGTATAAGAGGAAAGTCGTCAAGGGATTAGAAGAAAAGGAACGAACAGCTTATATCCTATATGAAAACAGTACGCCTGTTGGGGCAACGATTCTTAAGAAAGGAGAAAGGGCAAAGATTTGTAGTTTGAGAATTTTACCCTCAGCGGAAAAGAAGGGCTATGGTAAAATATTAATGGCACTTGTTGCCCGGGATATGAGACTCAACGCCAAATGGTCTCATTTTACAATTCCAGAACATATATGGGAGGAGAAAAGACATTTTTTTGAAGAATACGGTTTTGAAATGCTGGGCATAGCTGGTTCACAATACAGATTATTTGACCAAGAATTATTTTGCAAAGCTCCATTCGGAAGTGTTTGGAAAAAGGCTGTCAAATGCCTCCCTGAATTGCTAAAAAACATAAGTGTAAATGGAGTAAAGATAGATTATGATTTGGTAATGAGTGTTCATTCTTCTTATGCTAAAGCAATTGTCAGTGGTAAGAAACGTGTTGAAATTCGAACAAGATTTTCTGATAAGTGGGTAGGTTCCCATACATTGGTCTATTCAACTGCACCCGTAAATAGTTTCGTCGGTAGTTTTAGGATCTCTGGGGTAATATTTGACAGTCCTAATTCAATTTGGGACAATTTCTCAACAGAAATTTGGTGTAATAAGGATGAATTTCTTAATTATACAAAGGGCAATGAAAGGGTTTATGCCATTATTTTAACTGACTTTTTTGAGTTTAAACAACCGTTGCATAAACCTCAGCTTTCACATATTGTTGATTCAGATATTAAAATTCCGCAATCTTATTCAAATTTTAAGAATAATCCTATATTGGAAGAAGCTATCTCTATTGGGACATTATTACATAGTACGCTATAATTATATTTAATCGAATTTAAATGGCCATTATTTCTTATTTTTTGTCTATTTTTTCCCTCATGGCCTGGACGGCCGCCTGGAGTTCGCGGATATTCTCGACTTCGCTGTAGAAAAGCGGCGAGGCATCGATATTATTGGCGCGGTTATGCCGCAGCACCTCGCCGCATATTCCGGGTGGGGTGGCTCCCGCCGCGATTATTAAATAGAAAGCAAGGATGGCGGCAAAGCCGATTCCGAATTTAAGGAGCCTTTTCTTCAAAGGCTCCTTTATATTTTGATCTTCATTATTCTTCATCATACCGCATTCGGGAACAATATCATGAAAGCCAGCCAGGCGACCAGCAGAGTCAATACCAGGTTAAATGACTGACCGACGACGTATAAATACATCGGTTTGCCTCCTTCCATGCGGCTGGCCAGATCACGGAAATTCGATTCCAGGCCGATCGACACGAAAGCCAGACAGAAGAACCAGCTGCGCAATACGCTGGAAAACGGCTCGATAATGATGGCATCAACCAGCCGGAAATCTCCCCCCATCATCGGCACCACGATAAACGAGTAAATGATGGAAGCCCCGACAAAACCGATGACGAATTTCGGGAAACGGTACCATATTTCCATAGCATTGGCCTTGTGTCCGGGAACGGCTTCGACTTTCGTGACCCAGTATATCGCGATAAAAAAGGCAACGACCCCGATCAGGACATTCTGAATCATCTTGACCACTGCCGCCACCTGCTCGGCCACCTGTCCCAGCATCGCTCCGGCCGCTACAACCGCCCCGGTTGAGTCAATTGTGCCGCCCATCCAGGCGGCGCCGAGAATTTTATTCATCCCGATAAATTTGATGAATAATGGCATAAAGAACATCATCAGGACCGTAAAGATCAAGGTCATGCCGACCGCCAGAGTCAGGTCTTCCTTCTTTGCACGTGAAGCCGCTGCGGCAGCGATGGCCGCCGAAACCCCGCATACCGAGGTGGCGCTGGCGATGATGATGGCCAGATTCTTGTTTTTCATTTTTAATACCCTGTTGGCAAACATGAACATGAATATTATTACAATCGGAGTCACAATCCAGGCCACCATCAACCCCGGGACACCCAGAGACAATATCTTTTTGAAAAGTATCTCCGCACCCAAAAGAACCAGCCCGATTTTAATATACAGTTCCGTATTAAGACCCGGTTTGAGCCAGTTTGGCGTCCCGATCGTGTTCGATACCAGAAGGCCGACCAGCAGCGCCCACATGGCATAACTTAGCCCCCAATATTTTATTTCGGTTTGATTGGCCAGCCAATATGAGATGACGGCCATGACAAAAACGACTGCAAAGGCCAGCAGGTATTTCAAAATATTATGTCTTTTCATCACGGCAATGGCTATTGCAGTCAGGACCGCCAGTATCACCATCAGGATAAACAGCGACGGGATCAATGATTTGCCGGATTTCACCATGGCATCAAGCGGATTGGTTGTCCACTTGCCCACTTTGGGAATGGTCGGGAATCCATGCACTACCTTATACACCATCAGCGGAATGAATTGTCCGACACCTTCACTCATTTCGGCATTGATGGTATTATCCATGATGTTGCACCTGACGCGGAAAACCGAGGCCTGAGACAGATCATAATTTTTTCTCAGGCCGCGCGCCAGGGCCAAATCGGTAGAATCCTTCGGCATGAATTCGACCTTCACACCTTTGGCTTCCAGGGCTCCGGCCGTTCGATGATTGATCCCGGCATAATGGAAATTATTTCGGTCTACCAGGCTGTCATTGATCTGGTCGAAAAAATATTCGACGCATAGATCATTGGTGAATAAAACCCATGGCTGCTCCATTTGCGCCGCCTCAAGTTCGGCCCAGGCATTCTTATCATGATACTCTTCACGATTAACCGATTGCATCAATATCACGATCAGGATAAAGAAGCCGATCCAGACCGCCCACCAATCTTCCTCTTTCCATAATGCTTTAATACCTTTTTCCATACATCCCGTCCTTTAGCTTGCCTGTGAATTTGTATTATTTTACCCCATTCACTAATCAATAAATAATAACCGGCTTTTTCCCCCTCAGTCAAGTAAAAACAGGCGCCGACAAAGCCGCCAACAACGGAAACGCCCCTGTCTTGCAGGGGCGTCATTTAAATCCTTAAGATTGACTTCTATGAATAAAGAAGGATCAATTATCCATACCACTGATTTCGATATTTTTGATCATCTCGAGTTCGGCCAGAGCCTCTTTGATATCTTTCTGCCAGTCACCTATCATACGGGCAGGTACATTTGACTTGATTTTTACCGTACCGGTTTCACAATCACAGCTCAGGGTAATATCCATGTCTCTGGTCTTGGGTGATCGTATCAGATAGGCCCTGATTTTTGATTTCATGTGAGCATCATGAATGAGATTCATGGCACCGGAATCAATTCTGAATTCCGGCTTTCTCACCAGCAGTCCGATCATTTCCGCCATGGCGTCAAGATTCAATTTTTCCATATTCAAAATGATGTCATAGTTGGTCATTTCGTCATATTCGGCACCATGAAGAAATTTGTACCAGCTTATCCGCTGTGAATCCACATAGAGGATGTGCTCTCTGGCCTCGGCCTCACTGTAATTCGATTCCGCCGCCAGCGTCTTGACGCGATATTCGAGAGGGGCTACGACCTTGACCCGCAGTACCCTGGGCACATCGGTCAACAGGTAATGAGTCTGTAATCCATGATAGATAATATTACCCTCGGCGACGAAATCCATCAGGGCCGCCTTGAAAATCGCGAGATAATGATGAATTTGCGCCGCATGGGGGTCCCAGGAATGAGGAGGGCGGGTTTCCATTATGCTTTTGGCTGCATTCAGGAATTCCTCGATCCCGTATTTTTTGCCATGTTCAATTATTTCCTCACGCGAAATCGCCCGGCAGGGTATTTCTCTGGCAAGCTTTTGTGTGAGTTTATACGAAGCGCTCAAGGATCCGCGCATGATGGTTATTACCGGCATCTTAACCTCCTCACCAAGGATATTTCTATCACATTTTCAAATGAGGCCAAATCAATTATCTTTACACGTTTCCCGTTCCGCAAAATCGGCAAACGGGCCAATAAGCCGCTTTAACCCGGCTGAATTATAATACAACTTAAATATAATGAAGGCAAACGGTATTTACTCGGCCGGCGACAGCGGCCGGCCGAGTAAAATCTGAATTTTTTATTGTCTGGCCGCGCGACCGATACTGCGCGTATAAACCAGCGCCAGAGTCCTGTAAATCATGTGGGCGAATTTGGAATAAGGCATATACCAGAGGAGGAAAAAGACCACTACCAGATGAACGAAGTAGACTATATATGCCAGCATGGGGATTCCGGTCAGACGAGTCACCCAGGAGAGTACACCGGTCAAACCGACCAGAAAAAGCATATACAGAAACAGGTAATCGGCATAACCATTGGCCCCGACATTATCTCTGTTCTGCCATCTTCTGATAATCAGCATACCGCCGCCGATAACCAGCGCCAGACCGCTTAAGCCGCCTATTATTTTGACCGGGTGAGGTAGGTTTACCGGCAGCTCAAAAAAGGCGTTGAACTGCTCCAGACCGAGCAGATGCAGATAATGCGGAATAAAGATAAAAATAAAAACCGCTCCGGTGGTAAACATGGCGCCGATAAAACCATAGAACAAAAGAAGGTGCCCCAGAGCCCGCGGTTTATTGGTATCGCAATCATAGAAGCCGGAATGTGTCAGAATGCTCTTGATGGTCAGAATCAACGCTGATATAAACGACATTTTGGCTTCGTAGCCGCCGGACTTAAGTCCCTTCCAGAATCTGACAAAACCGATTGCGGCAAACAGGAATATGATAATATTGCCGGCGACGAAAAGGGCATCCACGAAACTGTGTCTGAGGAAATAGTCGAAATCGACAGTGGAACTGGTCAGGTAGAGTATTTCGCCGTTCGGACCGATCTTCGGAAGGAAAAATATGCCGATCAGGAGAATCAGAATTGGTATCGCCAGAAGAATCGGCAAAGCCCGCGGCGAGGCGACCGCCCTTCCCATAAATGACGGGAAGGCGAATCTTTTGTACATATAGGACCTGATAGCGGCCAGGACATCGCCCGGTCTGGCCCCGCGGGGACATTTCTGGGTACAGTCATTACACTGAAAACACATCCAGATATCAGGATCGACCATCAGTCGGTCTGTCTGGCCCCATTGCGCCAGAAGCATTTCCTTCCGCGGAAAAGGCCTATCCGCCGGAGAAAGGCTGCAGACCACCGAGCAGGTGGCACACTGGAAACAACTTTTGACTGTGTCTCCCCCGGCTTTTTTGACATCGCGAATAAACTGCAAGTTGGGTTCTATCAACTGCCCGTTGGCCATTACACACTCCTTATCAGATATAACTCTATCTTCGACAAGAAATCCGGCAATTTGGGCCGGCTCTCGATTAAAAATAGGCCTGCGAAATAATTCTGTCAAGATTTTTTGTTATTTTTTTCACAAAGTCAGTTAAGTTTTTCACAAAAAGTATCGAAATCTATTATATGAGAGGTATCACTAATAAGATTACTAATTTAGTCATAAATTCGGATATTTTATGGATTCTTTGGTTATTTTGAAGGGGGGCATCTCCTGCCGACGATAAATTCGGCTTCGGCCTGGCAGGCATTCCGCCCTCCGTCCGGAAGACCCTGCCGAAATGCTATCCCTATGAACTATTTGCAGATAAGAAGCCGGGCACGGGGACAGTGATTCAAGGGTAGATTATATCAGAAAAAATGATTAAATATAGGGGCAAAAATCATAAAAAAATGGCTTTTACCACTTGACAAAGCTTGTGAAAAAAGTTACATTCTAAGCTGTGGGAATGGATAGCAAAGCTTGTGAATAAAATCACAATTAACGCAGAATTGAAAATTTAGTTTACTGATAATTAACACAAAACAGGTAAGAAGTATGTCAAAACTTATTTCTCCACACGGAAGCGATAAGCTGAAAGTTTTGCTTCTTGAAGGAAAAGAGAAAGAAGCTGAACTGAAAAAAGCGCAAGGTCTGCCCAAGGTGGTAATGACATCGCGCGAGACCGGCGATCTCATCATGATGGGTATCGGCGGCTTCACTCCCCTCGAGGGTTTTATGGGGGAGGCTGACTGGAAGGGTGTTTGCAGGGACATGAAGATGACCAATGGTGTTTTCTGGCCGATCCCGGTGACACTCTCTCATGATCAGAAAATCAATCCCGGTACGGAGATATGTCTCATCTCCGGCGAAACCAATGAGATCATGGGTACGATGAAAGTTTCCGAATCGTACAAGATCGACAAAGAATTCGAATGCAAGCATGTTTTCAAGACCGCCGACATGGAGCATCCCGGTGTCAAGATGGTCATGGCCCAGAAAGAGTGGAACATCGCCGGCAAGGTCAAGGTTCTCTCCGAGAGCTACTTCCCCAAGGAATTCAAAGGCATCTACCAGACTCCCACCGAAAGCCGCAGGATTTTTGAAGAAAAGGGATGGAAGACAATCGCCGCTCTCCAACTCCGCAATCCCATGCATCGTTCCCACGAATATCTCGCCAAGATAGCGGTCGAAGTCAGCGATGGTATTTACATCCATCAATTGGTCGGCAAGTTGAAACCGGGTGACATTCCGGCTGAAGTCCGCGTCAAATGCATCAATACTCTCGTTGAAAGTTATTTCGACAAGAGCCGCGTCGTGACCGGAGGTTATCCTCTGGATATGCGTTATGCCGGACCGCGTGAAGGTCTTCTCCACGCCGTTTTCCGCCAGAACTTCGGCTGCACGCACATGATTATCGGGCGTGACCATGCCGGTGTCGGCGATTATTATGGCCCGTTCGATGCCCAGGAAATTTTCTATCAGTTGTGGGACGGCGCTCTTGAGTGCAAGATGCTTCCCATTGACTGGACATTCTGGTGCTACAAGTGCGGCGGCATGGCTTCAATGAAGACCTGCCCGCATGGCAAAGAAGACCGCCTCTTCCTCAGCGGCACGGCGCTTCGCAAGGGGTTGTCCGAAGGCGGCGATATCCCGGCCGAATTCAGCCGTCCGGAAGTCCTGGCGATTCTCCGTGAATATTATGCCAGCATTAAGGCAGAAGACAAGGTCGAGGTTAAGCTGCATGGCCATGCGACCGGCGATGCGGATAAAAAGAAAAAATAAAACATCACGAAGCTGATTTATAAACTCAGTTAGGAGGTATTTAATGCCTAGTTTTGTGAATCCCGAAAAATGTGATGGGTGTAAGGCACTCGACAAAACCGCATGCCAGTACATCTGTCCGAATGATCTGATGGTTCTCGACAAGGACAAAATGAAAGCCTACAACAGAGAGCCGGAGATGTGTTGGGAATGCTATAACTGCGTCAAGATCTGCCCCACCCAGGCAGTCGAGATCCGCGGTTATGCCGACTTCGTGCCGATGAATGCTTCGGTTACCCCGCTTCGCAGCACCGACAGCATCATGTGGACGGTCAAATTCCGCAACGGGATGCTGAAGCGTTTCAAATTCCCGATCAGAACCACGGAAGAAGGCAAAGCCAAACCGGCCGGAGAATTCGGTACATCCCATGGCAATTTGAATGACCACATTCTGGCCCAGGAGCCGGAAGCACTGAGACTGTCCGAAGTTTATACCATTAAGTAAAGTTCAGGAGGTTAGATAGTAATGGAAAATTTTGAAACTGTTGAAATTACCACTGACCTGCTGATACTTGGCGGTGGTATGGCAGCCTGTGGTGCGGCCGTCGAGGCCAGCTACTGGGCGAAGAAAAACAATCTTAAGGTCACTGTCGTCGACAAGGCCGCCATGGATCGCTCCGGTGCCGTGGCCATGGGTCTGTCGGCCATCAACCAGTACGTCGATCTCACCAGCGGCAAGAACACCGTAAAGGATTACGTTGACTATGTCCGCATGGACCTGATGGGTATCACCCGTGAGGACCTGGTGGCCAACATTGCCCGCCACGTCGACTCGACCGTGCACCTCTTCGAGAAGTGGGGACTCCCCATCTGGAAAGACGCCGACGGCAACTACGTGCATGAAGGCCGCTGGCAGCTGATGATCAACGGCGAATCATACAAAGTTATCGTTGCCGAAGCGGCCAAAAATGCTCTGGCCGAAGCCGGCGGCGAATATTTTGAACGTATCTTTGTCGTCGAGCCGTTGCTTGACGGTAACCGCATTGCCGGGGCCGTTGGTTTCTCGGTTCGTGAAAACAAATTCTATATCTTCCGCGCCAAGGCTACCATCGTAGCCATGGGTGGTGCGGTACACGTCTTCAAGCCGCGCAGCACCGGTGAAGGTCTCGGTCGCGCCTGGTATCCGCCGTGGAACTCAGGCTCATCCGCCTACTTCACCATTCGTGCCGGCGCCGAAATGACCAGCCAGGAAGTCCGTTTCATTCCGGTTCGTTTCAAAGATGCTTACGGTCCGGTCGGAGCCTGGTTCCTCCTGTTCAAATCCCGTGCGACCAATGCCATGGGCGGCAACTACATGGTCGAGCGCACCGACGAGCTCCAGAATTGGAAGCCGTACGGTCTGGTGAAGCCGATTCCGGCCAACCTCCGCAACTGGCTCGGCATGCTTGATATTATGGAAGGCAAAGGCCCCATCTACATGAGGACCGAAGAAGCCATCCAGAAAATCGCTGCCGACGCCGGTGATGAAAAAGCGGCCAAGAAGAAACTCAAAGAACTCGAAGCCGAAGCCTGGGAAGACTTCCTTGACATGACCATTTCGCAGGCTATTCTCTGGGCCGCCACCAACGTGGAGCCGGAGAAGAAATCCTCCGAAATCGCCGCCGCCGAGCCGTACTTCATCGGTTCACACTCCGGTGCCTCAGGCGCCTGGGTCAGCGGTCCGGAAGATATCCAGAGCAAGGAAACCAAGAGCGAGTACTTCTGGGGCTATGACCACATGGCCACCATCAAGGGAATGTTCTGTGCCGGCGACGCTTCAGGCGCCTCCTCGCACAAGTTCTCTTCCGGTTCGCATGCGGAAGGCCGTATTGTCGGTAAAGCCGCCATTAAGTTCGTCCTCGAGAACAACAAACTGCCGAATATTGACAAAGCCGTTGTCGAGAAACTCAGAACCGCCATCCTGATGCCCTTGAAGACCTTCAAGGACAACCAGAACGCCTCCACCGATCCCGACACCAACCCGAACTACATTATTCCCAAGATGTTCATGTTCCGTCTGCAGAAGATTATGGATGAATATTGCGGCGGTGTTTCGGCTCAGTTCTCAACCAACGAAATGCAGCTCAACCGCGCCCTCGAACTGCTTGGCTATCTCAAAGAAGACGCCGCCAAGCTGGGTGCGCGCGACCTGCATGAACTGATGCGCTGCTGGGAAAATGTCCAGCGTATGTGGCAGGCTGAAGCCCATGCCAGAACCGTCCAGTTCCGTAAGGAAACCCGTTGGCCGGGCTACTACTTCCGCGCCGACTTCCCGAAGCTGGATGAGGACAACTGGCACTGCTTCGCCAACTGCAAGTGGCATCCTGACAAAGATGAATGGGAAATGATCAAACGCCCGATGCTTCATGTCTATCCTCAACCGAAAGAACATGAACTGCTCGGTGGCTGATTTTAGTCCTGTTTAATAAACGCTTATGCGAATGCACTCCTCCAGGCGCTGTTTATCAGGCGCCTGGAGGTTTTTGTTAATCGATTTGACTTTTGGATTCCAGCAGTTATCTTATGACAAATTATGGGGCTTAAAGGAACGCTTATGAATGAAAAAACATACACTTGTCCGCATTGCAGGGAAAAACTGCTTCCATGGACTGTGCCGGAAATGGTATGCTGGGGGACAGAAGTCCAATTTGTCTGTTTTAATGACGACTGCCCTTATTTTGTCAAAGGGTGGGATTGGATGCGCAGCAAATATGAGGTAAACGCTTCATATCGATACCGCCTCGACCCGGAGACCGGCGAGGAAGGTCCGCTTCCGGTTTGGTCCAAAGAGGCCCTGAAAGACGGGATAATTGATGATCAGGAGAAAAAATGAGAGAAATTGAAAAATTCAAAGAGCACATTTTGAAAGAATATCCGCGCCTGAAAAAAGAAGATAAGTTTACATTTTCCTGCCATAAAGGTGTTCCCTGTTTCAATGCCTGCTGCGGCGATGTCAACATCTTCCTGACCCCTTATGATATTATCCGGCTGAGGAAAAATCTTGGAATAACCTCGACCGAACTGCTTAAAAAGTACACCATCTCCCCTTTCGACAAAAATCTTCACTTCCCCGTTTTATTGCTTAAGATGAATGATGATGCCAGGAAAAGCTGCCCGTTTGTCGGCGAACAGGGCTGCACCGTATATCCCGACCGTCCCTGGGCCTGCCGGATGTATCCCCTCGGCCTGGCTTCACCCGGCGATAACGGCGACGACCTCAATGAGGAATTCTATTTCCTGCTGAAAGAAGATGTCTGCAAAGGATTCAATGAAAAACGGGAATACACTGTTGCCGAGTGGCTCAATGATCAGGGTATCGAGGAATACAATAAGAACGGTGAATATTTCAAGGAAATCACCACGCACCGGTTTTTCAGGGAAGGCAACAAGCTTAATCCGCAGCAGATCGAAATGTTCTTCATGGCCTGCTATGATCTGGATCGTTTCCGGCGATTTGTCTTTGAAAGCAGCTTCCTGAATAAGTTCGATGTTGACGATGCTGCCAAAAATAAGATCAAGAGTGATGATGTTGAGCTGCTGAAATTTGCCGTCAACTGGCTCCGGTTTGCATTCTATGGCGAGAAAACCATGCAAATCAAAGAGGATATAGCCGCGGCTAAGAAGGAACAATTGAAGGACAAAATTAAGGATAAGAACAGCGGCAATTAGAGTTCTGGTATCGAAACGAGATCAGAATATAGATCACAAATCAAGAGTCCCCGCTCCTGTGAAATGGACGGGGATTTTTTTATCAGGTGATTTTTCGAGCGAAATCACTGATTCTTATTTTGCCCAAATTTCCCGTTTCATATTCATAAACTTCGAAAAAATCATTATCGTTCTCAAGAGATAACGCCATGTCGGCGGCAATCCGGGGATCGACTGAAACCAGCGCCAGCAATGATGCGCCTCTTATTTGAGGATTTTTGCTTTGCAGCGATTCCACCAGTCTGCCGACGACATCGTGAAATATTTCTCGCTTTATACAGGCAATTCGGGCTATTGCCAGCCTTGTCCCTTTCTCGAAGGGCTCTTCGCTCAGGAAAGATGCCAAAAGAGGGCAAAATTCCCTGCACAGGTCGGGTACATTGTACAATATTTCCCCGATGGCCTCCGGCGCATACCAGCAAATATTTCCCGATTCATCATTCATGCTCCATAAAAGCCTGCGAAGCAACTCTTTTACATTTTCCGGATTGCGATGCGCTTCAATAGCGGCGGCCTTTCCCAGGAGTTCGGCCGCACGGTAACAGATCACTTTTTCGGCATCGAACAGCATCGACACAAGAATACGAAAGACCGACTGCTCTGTCTCAAGCCACTTGTCAATCCTTTCTTTATCATAAACCGACAGCATTTCCCGGGCGAGTTGTTTTTTTTGTCGAAAGCCTGTTGCCATTGGATCTCAATCCC
>JBFMFJ010000043.1:0-14883 GCA_040752235.1 Candidatus Zixiibacteriota bacterium
GTTTACATCACCGGTGGCATAGCATAGATCACAGCAGACTTCAACTTTCAATTCAAGGTAATCAACCCCGGTGTCATCCTGAATCAAAATATCAAGATCACCATCATAAAGTGCGGAAATTATATTGGTCGGCCAGTCGGCAGTCGGCGGCAGATTGTCGAGCTCAATACATCCGCTGAGAACATCACCCTGATTCCAGGTGTTGCTGCCCCCGAAATAGGCATGCAAATCACTCAGTGAAATCGCAAAGACATTATAACCGTTCTCTTTAATTACAAGGTTGTCATTTGATGGATTATCGGAACTGGCTATAAGTCTCAGGCATAAATCAGCCCCGATAATACAGCCACAGTTGACATTCCAAAAGTCCGTAAAGGTGTGTCCGAAGCAACGATTGACTAAACCAAGATCGAATGACTGACTGGGACCGCCACTGTAATGGCGTATCCAGTAAAGCAGGTCGGCATCGGGTGTGGATTGATCAATTTTGGGATCATAACTCGCAAAGTTATCCTTATCCCCTGCCAGCTTCGTTCTTGTAACTATCTTCCCATTCGGACAGGTTACGTCACAACAGTGGTTTTGGTAACACAGAATGGCGGGATAAAATGTTCCGGTTCCTCCTGACAGCTGCTCGCATTCATCCGCCGTCCACGCTATTACACAGGAACCATCAGGAAAACAGCAGGAACCATCATAGAGAGGGCAGGGATAATTGCCCGGGCCGCATGTGAAACCGGGTGAAAACAAGCCTGTTCCATCAGACATTATGCTACAGCTGTCATTATCCACAAGATTGCCGAAGACATTGTCGATACATTGGCCATTTCGGAGACAACAAACACCAAGAATACTCGGACAATTGGGAGACTCCGCCTCGCCGTTAACGGTTACAACCGGATAGCCGACGGAGAGGCAATTACTGTTTTCAAACCACCCCGGTGCGCATCCTGCATCGGCAATTGTCATCCAGACATCATTGCTGACGGTGGGCGGGTTATCAAACATTACGGACGGAAGTGGGCCGGGACCGGGATCAGCGTA
The DNA here is from genome assembly GCA_040752235.1 of Candidatus Zixiibacteriota bacterium. GTDB lineage: Bacteria > Zixibacteria > MSB-5A5 > GN15 > PGXB01 > PGXB01. The sequence goes on from JBFMFJ010000043.1 coordinate 1,045, forward strand.
CTTTATCCCCACAAAAAATGGATGATATAAACAAAGAGGGGTCGTGAAAGTAACTGTCCCAAAATTGGGATATCCAAAAGTCGATTGCTGACATACAACATGCTCTGACATCAGCAGGGTTCCGGGACTGCCGCCAGCGTCTTCATAAACGACCGCATCAATCTCAACCGGCCATTGGAAACCACCCGGGTCATAGAGACTGAATGTTACAGATATCAGCTCGAACGGGTATGCCACCCCCCCGCACCCTGCCGGCGGCAGATCCGCGGGATCGAATTTAGTGACAACCTCGTCTCCAAGTAATAAGGGCGTGTAATAGTACAAAGGCGTCGTCCATTTTGCCATGGAACAGGCTGTCAAAGTCCCTTGCTCACCGGAAACGGAAACATCGGGAACCGGTAACAACTGGAGATCCTGATCGGCGATGGGAGTAATCTCAGATGCTGCGGTGACCGCCAGTAATACCAGAACCGATAACAGCAGGAATTCGCGAGTATGCATAATTCCTCCTTGAGTGAAGGTTACAGGTAAAATCATTTTAAGGCATCAAAGTGAATAATCACGGATTTACACGGACATTCGCAGATTACGGAAAATTACATTTCTCGAATATAGCCGACTTCCTGCGAATCAGAATTCTGTGATCAAGACTCCCAGGTGTGAGGGCGTCGTTGATAAAAACAGGAATCTCAAATAAATATATATAAAATCGTTAAACTTGTCAAGTTTTGAAAAGATATCGCTTAACCTGCTTTTTCAGTCATTTATAATTTCATTTCTTATGGCCATGGATCCGGTCCGCAAACCGGCGGCATACCCAACTTATAAAGATATCCAATAAGTCTGGTTACATCGAGAATATTGATTTTACCATCACCGTTGGCATCCCCCTCGGGCATACAGGGCGGCGCGGGGCCGCCTTTGTAGATATAGCCGATTAAAAAAGTAACATCGAGAATATTGACAGCCATATTATTGTTGGCATCACCCGGCATATCGCAGCAGGGATCGTCATAATTCTTCTGCCAATAGCCCGCAAAGATTATAAAGGAGGTCGAACTTTCGGTTCCGGTTGCCGTCTGACCTGCGGCTCCGTTAAGAATGAAATCGGTCGATGTCCCTTCGACTCCTCCCGCCGAGACAACCTGCCAGTTGATTTCCTCGCCCGATTTTATCTCTCCCATCGCAACAACGGTCAACAGACAAATGCAGGCAATTATGGCCGACGCAAACAGAAGTTTCCCGTTCATGGCTCATCCCCCGACCTGCCAGCATGACTGCCAGACCGTTCCGTCGAAGATTTTCAGGCGATTGCCGTCGGAGGCATCGATATACATATCTCCCGGCATGGGATCGGTTGGCGGGACAGTGGTCGGTTCCAGTCGCATGACGCCGGTGACATGAAGCGATCGCTGGGGATTTTCTGTTCCTATGCCGACATTCCCTCCCTTGAAGTATGACTTATCCGGGCCTATCATGGTCGAAACCGCGGCATCGCTCCGGCTCATGGAGATAACACCGGCGCCGGAAATCGAAAGCGGATTGAAGCCGAACGATCCGTTATGAACTTCGATCACCGGATTAAGCATATCCTCCGGAACCACGGCATCGGCGGTGATTCGGAGTAATGGTAGATCCGGCGCAATAGGGCCTCTCAAATCGATCTTGGTTTCCGGCGTTTCGGTGCCGAAACCGATATAGCCTCCGTTAAAAAATGAAATTTCCTGATCGATCCGATTGGTGACCATGCCGTCATCGATGCTCTTGCTGCTGCCGGGAGTTCTCTGGATAATGGCGCCTCCGCCGACAATGGTAAGCGGAGTATAGTTATACGCGTAATTGTATATTTCAAACACCGGATAAGTCAGGTGCCAGGGTGCGCTGGTTTCATGATATATGCCTATTAACGATGTGGCGGTATCGGATCGTCCGCGGATTTCCAGCCTGGTCAATGCCGATGTTGTCGGATACTCGCCGATACTGACATACCCGGTCGTAGCCAGAATATCATCATCAAAATCAACTGTTCCGCTTGATGATGTAATCATATCGCTGCTTCCGTCCAGAGTCAATGAACCATTGCTGGAAATCGTACCGCTGGCACTGATATTGCCGTCGACGTCAAGTTTTTCCGTCGGCGATGCTGTCCCGATGCCAACATTATCGGTACTGGTTGTCAGCCTGATAGAAACACCGTCATCAGTCCATCCTCCCTGCCCGACAGGACCCGAGAGCGCAACAGCGGCTGTGTCGGCCTGCCTGGTCCGGAATGCATATGGAACCGCAATCAACTGCGTTCGAGGAGAGATTTCCGAATTCGTCCCCACCGCGATTCCAAGATAACGCAACGAATCATTAAACACGGTGTCCTGCACAGGATTAACCCCTCCGAGGAGGACATTAAACAGGCCCTTGACAACCGTGACCGAGGAATGTGTCTCGGTCCATTTGGAATTTCCTCCGGTCGGGGCATCATAAACGGTAAAGGTCATTGACACGGTCGTATCAAGCGGAATGCCCGAAGCATCGGTCAATTTCCCCTGATAATTGATCAACTGCGGAATACCCGCAGACATGGCCAGAGCCGCCGTCAAAAAGATGACTAACAGGGTGGTTGCTGAAGATCTTTGAGACATCACTCTCCTCCTCCGCACATAAGTTTAGGCAGGTAATTAATAGCATTATGTAATTTTGCGGTGTGGCGGATTTCTTACAAAATAATTACAAAAACCGATGTGTTTGCAGTAATATTAATAAATCGGCCCGCTTCACTGCGGGCCGTCAGGCGGTTTGTGCTCATATGTCCGAGGTCTGGAGACCTGATTTGAGTTACGCGAAGTCAAGCAAGCTCAAATCGGATTCACTCAAACAATATTAACAGCTCTTATATCCCTTTGGATAACTGCGAAAGCATCAGCAATAGTATGATGATGAAAAAGACAACAATAACACCGACACGCAAAGCTTTTGCGCTCATGATTCGACCTCCAGGATTTAGTCTATGGCAAAACATCATATATATTTATCGTTGACAATGACATGAATCATGTGCTTGCCGGGGTGAATGAGTCAATCCGTTTGCACTTGCGTTCGGTCGCTCGAATGGTCGGCCAAATACAGGATACCTGTGGCAAATTCGCGGTTTTTGTGCCCCAAAAATTCTGATCAGCTGCCGGCGAAATGTTGCAATCAGCACGATTTGTCATTTCTTCGCCGGCGCAATATGGGACAATCACGACCAATATACTCATCTTAAAAATAAAGATATGGTAATTTATGTCAAGTTTTTTTTGGTGTCGTCAAATTAAAAGGCCCGCCTATGGGCGGGCCCTAAATCGCTATTACCGAATCAGAGTTATTTCCTCAAGGGTGGACCGCATGTACTGAGCCAGGTAGGGCAATCACATGGTGCGGCGCCGCCCTTGTACAGATAACTGATAAGGTACGTGACGTCGAGAATGTTTACGGCACAATTGCAGTTGGCATCACCGGAGCAAAGAGCATAAGGTGTGGGAGCGGCTCCACCCTTGTAGAGGTAGCTGATGAGATAAGTTACATCAAGAATATTATACGCCGAGTTCCCGTTGGCTTCACCGGGCAGACAGTCACAGGTTGTCGTTTCACAGGAATCGCCGATACCATCGCCATCGGTATCCTCCTGGAGAGGATTGTAGTCATTGATGCAATTATCGGTCAAATCGCATATGCCGTCGGAATCGGTGTCGGTACCGTCATTGTTCGGAAGGTTGTCGGCCATCGGACCGAAATCATCGGTCCCGACCGCGCAGTCATCGCAGCCGTCGGAATCGACATCCTCGCAGACATCGGGATTCAGCGGATCGGTATCGGCTCCATCAAGAACACCGTCGTTGTCATCATCCGGATCACCGGCGTCACACAGTCCGTCAGCATCGGTATCGGTACCGTCATTATTGGGATTATTGTCGGCCAGCGGCCCGAAATTATCGGTCCCGATCGCGCAATCATCACAGGCATCGCCATCCGTATCCTCGCAAATATCGGGATTCAATGGAGCCGTATCGGCGGCGTCGGCCACACCATCATTGTCGTCGTCCGGATCGCCGACATCGCACATACCGTCGGCATCGGTATCGGTACCGTCATTGTTCGGAAGGTTATCCGGCAGCGGGCCAAAGTCGTCCGTGCCAACGGCGCAGTCATCGCAACCATCGCCGTCCGAATCCTGGCAAATATCAGGATTCAATGGAGCCGTATCGGCGGCATCGGTTACTCCATCATTGTCATCATCCGGATCACCGACATCACAGAGACCGTCGCCATCGGTATCGGTGCCGTCATTGGAAGGATTGTTGTCCGGAAGCGGGCCATAATCATCAGTACCGACAGCGCAGTCATCGCATTGATCGCCATCCAGATCTTCGCAGAGATCGGGATTCAGCGGAGAATTGTCGGAACCATCCAGAACGCCGTCGTTATCATCATCAGAATCGCAGGCATCGCCATTGCCGTCGCCGTCAGTGTCGATTTGATCCGGGTTATAAACATCGGGGCAGTTGTCCTGATCATCGGACCAGCCGTCGCCGTCGCGATCAGAGCAGATAACGATGGCATATTCAACCACGACATGAGTGGTGAGCATCGGCTGATACACGATAGTCCCGACACCCGGAATATTGTTCTGACCCGTGAAAGCGGGCGTCACGGCAGGACCGGACGGATAATTGGCCAGTTCCGTCGCGAATATCGGCGGCATCATGGGCGGACAGGTGTTTGGCACCACGAAGTATTTGTCATGGTATATGGTCCCATGAGGACCGGAAATATTGGAGGCATCATTGTGAACGCTTGACACATGCGCCGATCCCGCCGGTGGTTCGCCCTCATGCATATCGAGGAACGGGTCGGAAATACAGAAGGCTGAATCCGCCGGACTGGTGCATGTACCCCCCACTGTGACATAGTGTCCTCCGACACGCTCGCAGTAACCGGGCGAGACCTCCTGCCAGAAACCGAGAAGCAATATCACGTCCTGACTGCGGAGGACTTCCCCGCGCAGGAATTCGAATGAGGCGGGAGCATTATCGACCGGGTACACATTAATCAGATATTTGTTGCCGAGACCGACACTATCCAGCCAATCCTGGGCGCCGTTCGCCAGATCAAAAACATTGGTGCCGCTGTTGCCGCCCGTGTTGGTCAGGCAGTATTTGGCCAGGCTGTCCACAAACGGAACAACGTTGTTGGTGTCATGATCATCCCACCAGCCGGTCGGGTCATAGGTCGATACCAGCGGATAACCGTCATTCAATCCGGGGCTGCCCGGTCCGGGCCAGAAGGGTCTCGGATCCACCGGGCTGGGTTCGAACTTGGAATCGAACCACCAGAAACAATTGGCCAGCGCCACCGGGCCGCAATGGCTCCAGGCTCCCGAAGCGGGATCGGTCCAGGCATTCTGCTTCTGATCGAAATCAGGAACACCATTGGGGGCGTAATCACCGTATGGGGCCTTATAATAATCGCAGGAATCTATGACCGGCGCCGTATCCGGACAGATGACATAGGCAATATTAATAATTGTGAAAATTTGCCCACCGTTGTAAGGGCCTACATCGACGCCGACATTCGATCCGATAAAGTTATTAATATCCGAACCGCTAATGGGATAATTGTTAAGAACGGTCAGCGGACCCGGCCAGGGTAATCCGGGGTTTATTACCGAGGTAAGGTATGGATCGTGGTTAATCTGGGAGTGTGGACCGCTTATATTATCGGCATCATTATGAATTGCTCCTCCATGAGCCGAGCCCGCGGGAGGTTCTCCCTCAAGGGCATCATAGAACGGATCAGAAATACAGATTTGAGTCTGGGTTGTACAAACTCCGGCGACCGTGACATAATGCCCGCCCAGCGCACTATAAGTCTGACCGATTGGATCATACTCGCAAAATATCAACAGAAGTATAACATCCTGGCAATCAAGAACCTGCTGTTTTATATAGTCAAAGGTCGGCCAGGCAACAATAGTATCCTTGAATTGACCGGTCAATCCTGCGTTGGCGATAAAGTTCCGGGTTCCGACCTGCAGATTGGCAACCAGAGTTCCCCGGAATGTAACATTAGTATTCATCAAGGCCGCAAGATTGTTGATAAGTGGCTGGACATTGGCGGGATCATGATCATCATACCCCAGACCAGAATAATCCGCGACCAGAGGATAAGAATCATTGTTGGAGCCGGCCACCCCGAATGGTCTGGGATCACGCGGGCTCGTTTCGAATTTGGAATCGAACCACCAGAGGCAGTTGGCGACCGCGGCCGGACCACAGTGAGTCCATCCCGCCGGGTCGGACCAGCCGCCCTGTTTCTGGTCAAAATCGGGCATTCCCTGCGGGGCATAATCGAGATACTGCGGCTTATAGTATTCGCAGGTATCGGCCCCTTTGCCGCCGGTAATGACAAATGAGAGGTCAAGAGACGTGATAAAATCAGGCGGCTCCCACATATCTATCCATTCCAGAGCTCCCCAGTATGCCCAGACGGCATCATCATTCCAGTGGTTGAGCGACGACTTCCATCCCCATTTTGTGGCGGCAGGATCGGCCACGACAGCAGAAATATTCAGCCAGTAAATCGTTCCTTCTTCCTGCCAGAACCAGTCATTTTCGTCGAGAAATACATTGTACTGGAAGAATTCCTCATGATTATTGGCAAGCCAGGTGCCGGCTGCCGGATCATACCATCCCTCCATCGTGCCGGGGGCAAGGGGAAGAATTATAAAATTGGAAATCTCCCTCTCCCAGAGCGTCGGGCCCGGTCGGCTGTAGGGAACAGCGGGCGGGTCCGCCGGAATATCGGCGTGTATGCTGAGAACAAAATAAAGGACTTGTCCTTCTATTCCGTTCAGCCATGAGCCCCAGAAGTGAATGTCTTTGACCCAGCCCGTTTCCGAACACATCCAGTCATCGGCCAGGACAATAGGTTCAGTTGCATTAACATCCCAGCCAATCTCGTTCGGCAGTTGGGGGAAATGCATTTTGTGGCCGTCCTCAGGCACCCAATCGGCAATACCGGTTGAGCACAGCGCAAGGACACATGCCAGCAGAATCAATAGCTTTTTGTTCATTGATTCCTCCGGAAAGGGTTTTTTATTAAAATGAAATTTTCAGCTATGCCTTTTTGTATTCGAGAAAATACTAAATACCAACTAAAGTCGTTCTAATTGACACGCCAAGAACCTATGATCACATATTCCGATTATTCGGATATTTTTATCATATTTTTATGATATATGCAAGTAAATAAATGCCTCTCCCCGATGCCTGTCTGTTACCAATGAGAATAAAGCTGGTTTATGTAAAATAATATATATTAAAACATAGTAATTGTCAATGAAATATAACAAATAAGACCCTTATATAGAGTATCGGACAAGTTACTCCCTCTCGCAAGCTATTAAAAGACAATTGATAGAAAGCACAAATAGTCGTCTATCGTCTATATTCTAACTTCACCCGAACCATATATTAAAGGCCCGCCGAAGCGGGCCTTTTGATAATGCAAAACCGAGAAAAGATCATTTCCTCAAAGGTGGACCGCAGTTAATCAGCCATTGTTGACAACTGCATGGCGCCGGACCACTCTTGTACAGATATGTGATAAGATAGGTGACATCCAGAATATTCACAGCACAGTTGCAGTTGGCATCACCCGAGCAGAGCGGATACGGCGTCGGTGCCGCTCCTCCCTTATAGAGATAGCTGATAAGATAAGTCACGTCGAGGATATTGTACGCCAGATTACCGTTGGCATCGCCCGGCAGACAGTCGCAGGTTTCTTCTTCGCAGGCGTCATCAGTACCATTTTGATTATTGTCACCCAGGCAGGCAGGCGCTCCGATCGGTGACGGCTGGCCGCCCTGATCGTCGCAGCACAGCGGATCCAGCATCTGGCATGAGCCGTCCTGGAAACAGCAGGCCACAACAGCGGTACAGGCCGTTCCCGGACCCTGTCGAACTCCGCCCTGATCGTCGCAGCAAACCGGATCGAGCATTATGCAGTCACCGTCAGGCATACAGCAGGCTTCAAGGGCCGTACAGGCCGTTCCCGGACCCTGTGGAACTCCGCCCTGGTCGTCACAGCAGATCGGATCAAGCATCTGGCAGGTGCCGTCTTGCATACAACAGGCTTCAAGAGCCGTACACTGCGAACCCGGACCCTGCGGAACCCCACCCATATCGTCACAACAGATAGGATCCATCATTTGGCAGGAACCATCTGGCATGCAGCAGGCCTCGAGCGTTGTACATGATGTACCCGGCCCCTGAGGCGTTCCGCCCAGTTCATTAATACAGCAAAGCGGATCGGCATTGATACAGGCGCCGCCGGGCAGACAGCAGGCCTGGGAACCGGTGCATGATGTTCCGTCACCATGATAAACGCCGCCGAGATTTTGACAATCGGCCGCGGTCGTTACGATACAGTCGGTCATCGGTCCGCCGGTCGGATTATAGCAGCAGGCCCCCATCTCCGGCTGTGGCGGTTCGCCGGTTATGACAAAGGCAAGGTCAAGCGAAGGACCATGCTTCGGACAGCAGGCATGCAGCACAACTCCGGCCGGTATGACAAAATTGTACCCTCTTACATCGACCGATATCCATTCCGGATTATAATCCGGGAGAACGTATTCAAAGAGATAATGTCCTTCGAACATTTCACTCATGAACAGGGTCTGCCGACCGATATACAGTTCTTCAGGCACGCCCGGCAGAGGCGGCATACTGTCCTGAGGAAAATCAAGCGACCACCGGTCGGTTGACCAGTTGACCGCAATTTCAAGAAACGCAGGCAGCTGAGGATCCAAACGGAAAGCATCGAACTCAAATAGACCGGCCTTATAATTATCGTAAGTGAACTTGTGGTCATAAAACCAGATATTCCACCAGTCATACATCGGATAATAATACCAGCCATTGCCGTAAGCATTTTCTCCGCCTCCGCCGCCGAAGGAACCATCAGGGAACATTTCAACATAAAAGGCATTGCCGAGCGTATCGCATGCCTCAGAAGGTTCAAAAAGCTCCTGCCAATTAAGGCTGCCCCAGAAGGCATACACCGCATCATCATTCCAATGGTCGTCAGTCGATTTCCAGCCCCACTGAGTCGTGGTCGGATCGGCCACAATGGCGGATATATTCAGCCAGTACACTCTCCCTGAATCCTGCCAGAACCAGTATTCCTCCGGCAGACAGTAATCATACTGGAAGTATGGCTGGTGGTCATCGGGAATGTACAAGCCCTGGGCAGGATCATACCACCCCTCCAGGGTCGGCGGATCATGCGGCGTTCCCTGCACTCCGAACACTTCGATTTCCCAAAGTGTCGCCCCGGGCATACTGTAACCGGTCGGGCTCTGTTCGGCGGGAATATCAGCATGGAGACTGAGGACAAATTCGACTATTTGGCCTTGCACGCCGTTCTTCCACGCTCCCCACCAGTGAACATCTTTGATCCAGCCGGTCTGCTCGCACCTGAAGTCGTCAGCCAGTACCAACGGCTGGGTGGCATTAACCGCCCATCCGGTCTCATCCGGCAATTGCGGGAAATGCATCTTGAAGGGATCGCCCGGCGCCCAGGTGCAGGGTTCGCCGCAATTGGCCGAACCGGTTTCTCCATTGACATAACACAACAGATCTCCCGGAGGCGCTCCGGTAAATAAATCAAAAGCCTCAAACCAGCCCGGGGTCGGAGTGTAATAAACCCAGATATCACAGGTATCGGGAACATCACCGTCGAATAAAACAGAAGGGAACGGACCAATACTCGGGCCATTGTACTCAAGGCCGATATAAAATGGTCCGTTCACACAGCATGGCGTCGGAAAATACACCGTGCCGATATTGGGATACTCAAATTCCGGCTGGGAACATGTTATCGAGGTGCGGCAGAGTTCCTGGCCCGGACCGCCGCAGTCATCTCCGGCTACAGCCAGGTCATAAACGACCACATCAAGCGTTACGGGCCATTGCACCGTTGTCCAGGTGTAGAGAGTAAAACTGAATGAGGTTATCTCAAAAGGATAAGTCGGGTCAACTCCGCATGCGGCGGGATCGAAATATTCAATGACAATATCGCCCAGAGCCAGCCATGACAAGTAGTAAGTCGGCGGGCTGTTGAACTTGGTTAACTGACAGGCAGCTTTCATCAGCCCCGGTGGAGCAACACCGAATTGATCCGCTTCGGGAATCCTGCTTATCTCCGGTTTATCACCGGTCGAGGCCGCCAGTACCAGGGCCAGGATAATGATTAAGCCGGAGGACAGCATTAGAAGTCTTTTCATCATTTTCATTCCTCCATAGATGGATGTTTAATGAGAGAAAATTTACCCCCGCCAATCCGGGCAGGATATTATTGTTTCGAGATTGTTATGGCCCCGGCACACTGAGGGCCATTAAGTCATGTACAGAGACGGCGACTATCACAATCGCTCAAAGAAAGCATAAAGATTTAAAAAGAATCCAAAATCAGTTAATACCGGACAGATTCAATTTCCAGATAATTTCAAATGCTGTTTGAACATAAACAAATTATGAATAATCATCATTTTTGTCAACTATTATATGTGCAAATGAAACAAGATAAATTAAGTATGAATATCGTATGTATACTAAGATGTTATAACACAATAGGTAATAAGAAAATCGGGCTCGTCATAGACGAGCCCGATAGTGATAATCAATACTAATTATCAGACCTAAGCGGCGGACCGCAGTTAATCAACCATTGATCGCAGGTGCAGGGCGGGTTACCTCCCTTATAGAGATAGGTAATCAAATAGGTTACATCAAGAATGTTGACCGTGCAATTGCAGTTGGCGTCGCCGGAACAGAGCGGATATGGAACCGGTGCCGGACCGCCCTTATAGAGGTAGCTGATCAGATAGGTAACATCGAGAATGTTGTAAGCTCCGTTACCATTGGCATCACCCGGCAGACAATCACATGGACCCGCCGTTTCACTGATAATTATATCAGTCTTCAGACTCAGGACATGGTAGGTTTGATATTCGCCTGTCACCAAATCCTGAACCACAATATAATCACAGGAATCAAGACGGCCGCTGCCGTTATCGGCCCAATCGACAAACACCAGATCGTGGCAGTATGATTGCGGCGGATAAATTGCATGCCAGTAACTTCCCCTGACCTCGAAATCGGAACCCCATGGCGGATTCGCCATACCGGTGTAATCCCAGAAAGAGAGCTCCAATTGAGGATCCTCGACCTCGATAGTCGGGCCGATCCATTCGACATAGTACTTGGTGTTGTCCTGATTGAAATCGATACTATCGCCGGGACTCAGGTATCCGTCGCCATTATCGACAAAACTGGTTATGACCCATTCTGTGCCGAAATCGGGATGCAGCTCCGACCATAACGTATTCAGAACCTCGGGATCAGGCGGGGCATAGTCTCCCTCATTATGGAGATTGATACCTTCAGGTAGCGGATCAGGCGGGATAACTTCATCAAGAATAATGTCAATTTCAACACTTATCACCCGCACCCGTTCGAACTCACCGGTTTGCAGATTCTGGAAGACCAGGAAGTCGCCGGCATCGACAATGCCGTTCTGGTTGGTATCTTCCCATCTGACACAATAGTAATTCTGGCAATAAACCGGATACACCTCGTGCCAGTAACTCCCGACCGGATTGGAAACCGTATCCCAGAAGAAATCGACACCATCCCGGCCGACCATATCGAAGTAAACAGTATCATAATTATATTCGATCCTCTCCACCTCGATTGTGGGCCCGATCCATTCGACATGGAATTTCTTCCATTCCTGGGTTTCATTGTTGGTGAAATCGACATAGTCGCAGGAATCAAGCCGTCCGCTGCCATTGTCAAACCAGCTGGTCAGTGTCCACATCTGGCAGTATTCGGGATACAATTCATGCCACTGCGAACCGATCGGGCTGCCGACATCCGGAACATCGCCAGTCGGATTATGATAATTGGTGCCGTCCGGCAGAGGATTCGGCGGTTCGGGTTTGATCTCGTTCAGGAGAAGATCGCAGTCAACCGCCTCGACGTGCACAGTGATTTCCTCGCCGGTAAACCAGTGTCTGATGGTTATGTAATCGCAAAAATCGAGATACCCGTTGCCGTTATCAACCCAATCGACGATAACCCATATCTGGCAGTAAGTGGGATACACCTCATGCCAGTAGGTGCCGACCGGTTCAGTAATCGGCTCTATGTTGGGATAATCATTGCAGATGTACTCAACATAACGCTCGGTTTGATCGACACTGACAGTCAGCGTCGGGCCGACCCATTCAACATGGAATTTGCGCCACTCCTGGGTATCGTTGTTGGTGAAATCGACATAATCGCAGAAACTGAGTTTGCCGTCATTATTGTCGAACCAGCTTGTCAGAGTCCACATCTGGCAGTATTCCGGGTACAATTCATGCCATTGAGTTCCGATAGGATCCCCCATCGGCGGCAGGTAACTATCGGTATTATGCATGCTCACTTCGCCCTCATGCAGCGGCGGCGGTCCTTCATTATCACCTGTGATAACGAAGGCCAGGTCAAGAGACTGAACGCAGGCATGCTTGACGGTGCCTCTTATCAAGGCATTTTGCGCAATGACATCGATCGATACCCATTCCGGATTGTACCATGGCAGGACGACATGGAATTCATAATGCATGGAATCGGTGAAATCAGCCTCATAGACAGTTCGGCGTCCGATATACAAATCCTCATTCTCGCCCGGCAGAGGCGGCGCTTCGCCCCCCGGAAAATCAAAGGACCAGGCGGCGGTTGACCAGTTGACGGCCAGGTTGATGAAGGCCGGCTGCGTCGGATCGGCAGGCAGGATATCCACGGTCACTGTGATTATCTTCATTCTTGTCGTATCAAAGGGATCATCATAAAACCATATATTCCACCAGTCATACCATGGATAATAATACCACCCTTCTCCATAATATTCGGTGCCGGTGCCTGCGACCAGATTGCCCGTAGAATCGAACTCAGCCGAAAAGTCATTATATTTGGCATCCGGCTGATATGTCGGGCAGTACTGCGGCGGAGAACCGCTGGCCACCAGGTAGTTGATCAGATATACCAAATCCGATACGGCCACAATGCAATCGGCATCGACATCGGCGGCGGCATAAAATCCATTGATTTCAAATGGCGGCGGTGGACCTATCCCATAGAGATAATCCTGCAGGTAGGTCGCATCATCCATATCGACATCGCCGTCATCATCGACATCACCGGGCCGGTATGGATACCCATTCGGTTCTATGATATCACGCCAGAACAGATTTCCGGTATAGGACCAGACGGCATCATCATTCCAGTGATCATCCGATGATTTCCATCCCCACTGGACAGGCGCGCCGCCGCTGACGAAAGCGGTGATGTTCAGCCAGTAGACTGTCCCCTGCTCCTGCCAGAACCAGAGATTGTTGGGCAGGTAAACATCATACTGGAAATATGACCAGTGGTCTTCGTAAATGAATTCCCCGGTGCTGGGATCGAACCAGCCCTCGGCCGTAGGCGGGTCAATTCCTCTTAAATTGTAATCGTAAATTGTCGCTTCCCAGAGGGTCTCCCCCGGCCGACTGTAATAAGTCGCCTCACCGCAGGTGGGTATCGGGTAACCGCCATAGGGGGCAAAAGCGCTAATCCCATAAGTAAAGTAGTCGGTGAAAACCTGCGCGTCGGCTTGATTAATCACACAATCGCCATTAAAATCATATCTGACATGAAATGGCCTCGGCGGCGGCGTATTGGTGATATATCGCACCAGATCAACCAAATCGGCGACCGTCAG
>JBFMFJ010000044.1:0-14773 GCA_040752235.1 Candidatus Zixiibacteriota bacterium
CTGGAAGGACACTTTGATACTTCACACTCCGGTGACCTTTCGGTCTCCGGCGGCGCCAAGACCATGGCCGAGATATTGAATCTTATTGAAAGTTCCGCAGAGAAAAATATTCTGCAGTCAATTGAGGCTGATGATTCGGACCTGGCGGGCGAAATCAAAAATATGATGTTCGTCTTTGACGATCTGGTTCTTCTTGATGACCGCTCAATTCAGCGCCTGCTCAAGGAAGTCGAAACCAAGGATCTTTCGATTGCCCTCAAGGCCGCTTCGGAGGAAGTCCGGTCCAAGATTTACTCCAATGTTTCGGAACGTGTCGCGGTCATGATCAAAGAAGAAATGGAATTTATGGGGCCGATGAGACTGTCCGATGTGGAAGCGGCTCAGCAGCGTATTGTCGAAGCGGTCCGACATCTTGAGGAAGAGGGTCAGGTGGTTATTTCCGGCCGCGGCGGCAAGGAGGATGTCATTGTCTAAGCTGCTCAATGCGCCGGTGCGTGATGAGAAAGTCGTTATCGGTGAATATCGTGCCGATATCGAGGCCGACCACGCCGCTGAGAAGAAACTGGCTACAGTTTACCTGGGTATCAATGTCGTCACCACGGTCGAAGGTCGGAAGATGATTCCCATACAGGAACTTCTTAAGATAGACAAGCAGCTGGTCAGGGAAAGGCAGCAGGCCTATAACCAGGGTTTTTCCGATGGGCACAAAAAAGGACTGGACACCGGTCATCAGGAAGCCCGGAAAGTCATCGACAATTTCGCCGGACTTATTAAGGATGCTGTCTCTCAGCGCGAAGTTCTCTATGAAGAAGCCCATCGTAAAATCCTTGAACTGGTTTTAAAGATCGCCCGCAAGGTCACTTTCGGCGCTGCGCAAATCGATCCTGATGTAACTGCAAAAATCATTTCCGGCACCATTGAGAAACTGGTCGATAAATCCAAAATAAAAGTCAAGGTTCGTCCCGAACATCTGCCCATGATAGAGCAGCAAATCGAACGTTTTATGGGCGAATCTACCGCCGTTAAAGAAATATCTATTGAACCGGATGTGCGCGTCAGGTTCGGCGGATGTTTTATCGAAACTCCGACCGGTGATGTCGATGCCCGAGTCGATTCTCAACTCGATATTATAAGCGAAGAAATCGGGAATCTTGGAGACCAGTCGTGAGCAGAATACCATATGACCATTATGCCGGCCGTATCGAACACGCCGGCACCATTAAGCATTCCGGACGGGTCGCCCAGATAATCGGACTGGTCATCGAATCAATCGGCCCGGCTGTTTCGGTAGGTGATCTTTGTCATATCGAAAATCCGGAAACAGGCGGAAAAATCAAGGCGGAAGTTGTCGGCTTCCGTGATAATCGAATTCTTCTAATGCCCTATGGATCGGTGTCGGGAATTACGCCCGGATCGATTGTCATTTCCACTGGTGAAAGACTGCGTGTTCCTGTCGGCGAACAACTGACTGGGAGAATCCTGAACGGTCTGGGGCAGCCTATCGACGGTAAAGGACCCCTCCTTTGTAACCGGCATCGCGCCATCGATGCCGCCCCGATTCATGCCCTCAAGCGTCGCCGCATTAACCAGCCGATACGAACCGGCATAAAAGTCATTGATCTCATGGCCGCCTGCGGTCAGGGGCAGAGGATGGGCATATTTGCCGGATCGGGTGTGGGGAAGTCGGTTCTGCTGGGTATGATCAGCCGCGGATCAACGGCCGATGTTAATGTCATTGCACTGGTGGGAGAACGGGGCAGAGAGGTCCGCGAGTTTATCGAAAAGGATCTCGGGCCCGAAGGATTAAAAAATTCAGTAGTGGTGACGGTAACTTCCGACCAACCCTCATTGATAAGAATCAAAGGTGCCTTTGTGGCTACGGCCATCGCGGAGTACTTCCGCGATCAGGGCAAAAATGTTATGCTCCTGATGGACTCCCTCACTCGTATCGCCATAGCGCAGAGAGAAATCGGCCTGGCGGTGGGTGAACCCCCGGCAACCAAAGGTTATACCCCATCGGTTTTTGCGCTCTTGCCGCGATTGCTGGAGCGGGCCGGAACCAATGAAAAGGGATCCATCACCGGTCTCTATACCGTTCTGGTCGAGGGTGATGATTTCAATGAACCGATATCAGATGCGGTCAGGTCAATTCTTGACGGTCATGTATCTCTGTCGCGAAAGCTCGCCTCTCTTAATCAATACCCGGCCGTCGATATTCTTGATTCCATCAGTCGTCTGATGGTTGACGTCTGCGATAAAAAGCACCTGGCTCTGGCAGGGCGAGTCCGCGAAGTGATGGCTACGTACCGTGAAGCCGAGGATCTAATCAATATCGGCGCATATGCAAAAGGCAAATCACCCAAAATCGATTATGCCATTTCCAAAATTGATGCTATCAATCAATGTTTCCGCCAGGAAATAAAGGCCCGATGCCGCTTTGAAGTTGCATTGGCAGAGTTATCAGCGCTGATGGACTCCGACGAAAATAAGGCAGGTTCCAATGAAAAAGTTTCGGTTTCGGCTGGAGCGGCTTCTGCAGCTTAAGACGCACGCCGAGAAGGAAAGACAGAAACTGCTGGGACAGGCTGTCCAGAAAGTTATCGAAAAAGAATCCGAGCTTCGAGAATTGGATAATACGCGCCGCGATATTCAGCTATCACAAAGACAGCGATTGAGCGGTTCGGTCAATATTTCCAACCTCTCCGTATATTCGCGATATTATGTACTGCTGAAGAAGAAGGAAATGGGGGGGAGAGAACTTCTAAAAGCTTATCAGAAAGACCAGGAAAAAAAACGTCTGGCGCTGGTAGAGGCTACCAGAGAGAAAAAAATTTTTGAAAAACTCAAAGAACGTAAATTCGATGCCTACCGCAAAGAAATGGAATTAAGTACTCAAAAAGAACAGGATGAGATAGCCTCACAGACTTTACTGCATAAAAGAAGCTCCCGAAAATTATCGGGAGCCTCCGGATGATACGATGTAACATCGTACTTGACCTTATTTCATTAAGGTCATCTTTAGGCTCTGGCGAAATTCACCGGCTTCTATACGGTAAAAATATACGCCCGACGCCAGAATTTGATATTGATCACCTCTACCGTCAAAAAACACTTCATGTTTTCCGGCTGGCAGGAACTCATTAACAAGAGTCCGCACCTTCTGTCCCAGAATATTGAAAACATCCAATTGCACATCTGTTGCACGGGGAAGCTCAAAGAATATACGTGTCGTCGGATTAAAAGGATTGGGAACGTTCTGTTTCAGGGCGAATTCGGTGGGGAGGATCTCGGTTTCCATATCATCAACATCGGTAGCCAGTTTTATTTCAACCTGGCCCGCCGTAAAATACGGCGTATAAACCAGGCCGCCGTTCTCAGCGGTCAAAATAAATTGTGTCGGTTGGACATCGAAATAGGTGACGCTGTCAATCGTCACAATTCCCTCATCCGCCGCGATATCGATATTAAAGAGAATTCTGGCCAGGGGACCGCTTCCCGGAGATAACGGGCTGGATTCATCAAAAAACAGGCTTATCAGCAATTCCTGCCCATTGATGGTGGCCTGCTTGGTAAAAGCAATATCGCCGCGCGTTCCTGTGAATGAGGTTGAGCTGTAAATAAGGTCGGTTGATGACATCTTGAGAGCCAGATAAACGGTCGAGATATCGTTTACATTGTAGCCGTATACATTAACGGTGACACCCTGACCCGGAGCTCCGGTTACATTTTCCACCCAGACCGAGTCGGGACTCGGCGGAGCATCCAGGATGGTAACCATACCCTTAGTGACATAGGGCAAAATCGCCTCGTTGCCCTCGCCCGCGAACACCGTCGATCTGTATGTTCCGTGTTCCATCGGCCAGATAGCCGTATCTATGGGAAAAGTGACACCATTATCGATTGGATTGGCCGTGAAATACAGGGTTCCCAGCAGACCATTGCCGGGCGGAATCACATCATCACTAAGGAAATTCACGGCGAAAGCATAATTGATAAGGCTGTCCTTATAATTGAATTCATTGGCGAATGGATTGGCGTAGTTTTCCAATCTTCCGCCGGCAATAGAGAAAGAGTCAATGACAAGATATTCTGTTTTATAGCTCAGGACTATTTCCAGGCCCAGGAGGTTTTCGTCGTTATAAAAATAAATCGGTACATCGCATGTGCGACCCGGCAAGCATGATACCGAACTTATACGCAATGTATCAGGAAGGCCGGGGTCGGGAATACCAAATGCATAGCATGGTACAAGTAACAACAATAAAGCGATTTTCGCAGCTTTCATATTATCTTCCTTTGGTGCATCGTCAAAAACAGCAAAAGCGATGCGAAAGCCTTATTTTTTTCTCACCAGAATCAAAAATTCACCCAGCGTGCGGTAACCTAATAAGTAGCAACGATTAACTTACCGATAATATACCGATCCCGACATTTTTCTGCAAGAGAAAAATAGACCGGTCCGACCATTGTGAAAGCACTTGCAGTATCCGGTGCGAAACCGGGCGGCATATTTTATTCTTTGAGCACATTGAAAGGGGGGAGGTTATTCGGCTTATTTTAAATGGAATCCGTTGACCGGATATCCCGGAAATATTTTCCTTAAATTGGCTCCGCATGCAATTCCGGAATTTTTTGAAGTCAATCTAATACATTGTCGCGCAGAGGGATAGTTGTCTGGCCCGAAGTCTGTTCGATTTAGGCACAGCCCTTGCTTAAAAAGACTTCGGAGTGCTATAACTATGATTAAAGGATTATATCGTTCAGCATCGGCGATGATCCCGCGCATCAAGAAGCAGGACACAATCGCCAACAACCTGGCCAATGCCTCATCGCCCGGATTCAAGCGCGACATGGTTTTCACCAAGGAATTGTCGCGGGCGCAGATCCGGTCCATCCCCCGCCAGAATGACTGGCAGACTCCGATGATTGACCAGGTCTATACCAGCTTTGAGCAGGGTAGTCTTGACCGGACCGGCAGCCCGCTGGATCTGGCCCTGGAGGGCAACGGCTTTTTTGTTTTTCAGACCGCTGAGGGCGACAATTTACTTTCGCGGGCCGGCAATTTGACTGTCAGCACCGACGGCTTTCTGGTGAGCCCGGACGGCAGCCGACTTATGAGTGATGGCGGACCCATCAATGTCGGCGCCGGGGAAATCTCCATTTCTGAATCAGGACAGGTTCAGGTCGACGGAGCCGATGTTGCCAATATCCAGGTGGTCGATGTGGCCGATCAATCAAAGCTTGAGAAAACCGGCAACGGTGATTTTCGCGTCCCGGAAAATGAGGAATTGATTCCGGCCATTAAATATGCTGTCCGGCAGGGTTACCTCGAGGCATCCAATGTCAATGTGGTCAAGGAAATGGTCGATATGATTGTTTCCTACCGCAATTTTGAGGCTGATGCCAAGGCCATTCAGGCCCAGGATGATTCTCTGGAGAAACTTCTCAACAATGTCGGACGCGTCAGATAGGAAATCAAGTAAGGGAGTATAAGCCATGTTAAAAGCAATGCGATCCGCCGTTTCGGGAATGTCGGCCCAGCAGCTTAATGTGGACAATATTGCCAACAATTTGTCCAACGTTAATACCACCGGTTTCAAGCGGAGCCGGGTCGAATTCCAGGACGTGCTGTATCAGAATTTCCGTGAGGCCGGCAGCGCCACCTCGGTAGGCACCAGCGTTCCGGTCAATCTCGATGTCGGTTACGGCACCAAGCCGGTAGCCACGGTCAGAGAATTCTCGGTTGGCGATTTTCAAAACACCGGCAACGCCCTTGACCTGGCCATATCGGGGCAGGGCTTTTTCCAGATTCAGATGCCGGACGGAACCGTCTCATACACCCGTGACGGTGCGTTCAAAATTTCGGCCGACGGACAGATCGTCAATTCCGATGGATTCTACCTGTATCCAAATATGACCATACCGGAGGATGCCTCGTCACTATCGGTCTCGATTGACGGCGATGTCTCGGTGCTTCTGGTCGGCGGTGATGAGCCGCAATCCATCGGCCAGATCGAACTGGCCCGCTTTATCAACCCGGCCGGTTTGTCCGCAGTCGGGCACAACCTCTATAACCAGACTTCGGCCTCAGGTGCGCCGATTCTGGGAACGCCGACCCAGGACGGTCTCGGCAAAATCGACCAGGGATATCTTGAAATTTCGAACGTCAAGGTGGTCGATGAAATGGTCAATATGATCGTGGCCCAGCGCGCCTACGAGTTAAACTCGAAAGTCATTCAAACCAGCGAGGACATGCTGCAGATATCGAATAATCTGAAGCGATAGGGCAGAGGATGAACAGCAACCGGCTCAAAATATTCACTATATCATTTCTGGTGATTATTGCCTGCGGTGCGGCAATGGCTGATGAGAATCTTGAAAGGGCAATAGCGGCCCGAATTATGGCTATTTACGATCTGGATACCGCCGATACCGAGATTGAATTCCGCAGGAATAATCTTGATGCCGGTTCCGATACCTATGACGGCATTGAAGTCGCGCCTATGACCGATGCCGAACCCCGCGGTTTATTACCGTTTCGGGTCACCCTGTCCATAGAAGGGGAAACCGTCAGGAAGGCTCAGGTCAGCGTTCGAATAAATCGCTATGAATATGCCCTGGTAACGACCGACCGCATCAGCCGGCATGATGTCCCTCTGGCGGATAAATACACTCTCAAAAAAGTAGAAACAACCTATCTGACAGATAAAGCCCTGACTTCTCCGGAGCAGCTTGCCGGATGCTGGGCGAAAAAAAATATCGGAAAGGATCAAATAATCACATCTGCTCTGATTGAAAGGATTCCCGCGATTATATCCGGCAAACAGATTTCCATCCTCTATAAAACGGAGTCCATGGAAATCACCGCCGCCGGTGTCGCCATGGAAGCAGGCTACGTCGGGGATCTTATCAGAGTCAGAAACAGCCAATCCAGGAAGGTAATCGCCTGCACCATTATCGATCGTGAAACAGTGCAGGTCAATACACATTGAGGTGAATGCAATGAGCTTAAAGAAAATTTTACTACTGACTTTGATCTTACTGCTGCTGCCCTTTACATTCCGCGTCCTGTCGGGTGACTTCGGGCAGTCGCAGTCATTATTCACCGATATCAAGGCCAATAAAATGGGCGATATTTTAACGGTTCTTATCTATGAGAACTCCGTCGCCTCAACCAAGTCGGAAACCAAAACCGAAAAGACCGATGAAAACTCGGTCAGCGGCGGTCCCGGTATCGGCTCACTGGATTTTATTCCGCTTTTCGGGGCCGATTCGGAAAACAAGAGCAGTTTTAACGGAAGCGGCGAAAATCTCCGCAACCAGAATCTCCGGGCCAAAATGTCGGTTACGGTCGTGGATGTCAGGCAAAACGGCGACCTAATCATCAAGGGAAGCCGTTCTATCGGAATTTCCAAGGATAAAGAGACTCTAACGCTTACCGGGGTTGTCCGGCAGCGCGATATCACCGCCGATAATACCATTGATTCCTATAAAATCGCCGACGCCGAAATAACCTATACCGGCAAGGGTGCCGCCAACACCGCCAGCCGTCCCGGTATCCTTTCACGATTTATCAATTGGCTGTTTTAAGGAGGGCACGATGAGAACACTGTATAGCACATCGCTGTCGACTCCGACCTTATTAATCTGGCTGTTGACACTTCTCCTGCAATTCTGTACGCCGTCGGTCGATGCTTCGGTACGCATCAAGGATATCGCTCGCATGAATACCGAAAGCGAAACCGATCTGATCGGCTATGGCATAGTCATCGGTCTCGATGGAACCGGCGACAGCAAGGGCGTCCCGTTCACCCGACAGTCACTGGCGAATATGATGGAACGAATGGGTATGACGGTCGACGCGGAGCAGTTGAAACTGAAGAATGCCGCCGCCGTCATGGTAACCGCCCGGATATCCTCCAATAATAGAATCGATGACCGCATCGATGTGACCGTTTCTTCGGTCGGCGATGCTTCGTCGCTTCAAGGCGGAACATTGCTTATGACACCCCTGTCCACGGTGACCGGTGATCCGTTTGCCATGGCCCAAGGTCCGGTCTCCATCGGCGGTTTCAACGTCCAGGTCGACGAAGGCAATAAAATCGTCAATAACTATACTCTGGTGGGGCGGGTTCCCAACGGGGCCAAGGTGACGCGGCAGCTGCCGCCCGCATCGGAGAACAAAGATATCCTGATAATGCTGCGGTCGCCGGACTATAGTACCGCCACCTCGATAACAAAGAAAATTAACATTAAGTACGGCCTGGCCGCCTACACCGAGGATGCCACGACCATCCGCGTAGTTGTGCCTGATTCATTGTCATATCCCAACGAGCGGGCGGAGTTCATTTCGGATATCGGCCAGATGCAAATAACGCCGGATCAGCCGGCAAGAGTAGTTATAAACGAACGGACCGGTACGATTGTGGCCGGGAGCAATGTCTCCATAGCTCCGGTCGCCATTGCCCACGGCAATATAAATGTGAATATCAAATCGTATCCGATGGTATCGCAGCCGCAGCCCTTTTCGGAAGGTGAGACGGTCGTTACCGCAGAGTACCAGTTGAATGTCGACAATGAGAAGGCGCGGGTTATCCATTTCCAGGAAACGGTATCGCTTTCGGATGTTGCCGCCGCGCTTAATTCCATCGGCGCCGCTCCCCGGGATATAATAGCCATTTTCGAGGCTCTTAAACAGGCCGGCGCCCTGCGCGCGGAGTTGATAATAATTTAAGATTATGGATATCAAAGCGACAACATACAACGTCGAAGCAACCGCCTCCAAACCGAAATTTCTGGAAACGAAACCGGATCTGGAGATGGAAAAGAAGCGGCTGTTCAAAGTGGCCAAAGATATGGAGTCGCTTTTTCTCTATCAGGTTCTCAAGGCCATGCGTGACGCCATCCCGAAAGGGGATGAGGAAGATCAGTTCGGTCTCAGCGGCGGCTTTGGTGAAGATGTCTATACACAAATGTTTGATCAGGAACTGGCCGCCAAGATGGCCGGAGTCTCCGATCGAAGTATCGCCGCCACGATCTATCGCTCGCTTGAAAAATCGGTTGAGAGACAATTTGAAAAGACTGAAGACTCGCAGACAACAAAAGCCGCGGTGATATCTCAGCCCAAATATATAAAGGTGAAGCAGGAAGATTCCGCAGCCGAACAACCGGTCAAAGTCAAATCTGTTGATCGAACCGAGAAAAAGGCTATCAAAACTGATTATGACCCAATTATCAACAAGGTTTCACAAAAGTACAAACTCAATCCGGATTTGATTAAATCGGTAGTGATGACCGAATCGGGCGGTGACGCCACCGCGGTCTCACCGGCCGGAGCCAAAGGGCTTATGCAATTGACCGATACGACCGCAGCTGATATGGGCGTCCGGGATGTCTTTGACCCGACCGATAATATCGAGGGCGGCACCAAATACCTGAGAAAATTAATCGACCGTTTTGGGGATATCGAAAAAGCGCTGGCGGCCTACAATGCCGGGCCGGCCAGGGTTGAAAAATACGGCGGAATCCCGCCCTATACGGAAACTCAGCAATATGTCAAGACGGTCATTGATACGCTTGGAAGTAAGCAAATCTTTTACGAGTAACCCGGGGGACTAAAGAGAAAAATAATTATGCCGAAAGAAAATAATGAAAATAGTTCAAAAACTGAACTGGTCAGAGAACTGATTGAGACTCTGGAAAAGGAGGCATCTCTTTTTGAAACGTTCCTGGAATTGCTTGAGATGCAGCAACAGGCACTCGTAAAAAACGATATCGCCATGCTCAATCGCATCACCGAGCGCCAGAGGGAAAAACTAATCGAAACAGGAACATACGCCCGGAAAAGAGAAGCCATCATCAGCCGCCTGACGGCTGAAGAAAATATGGTCGATGATTTGACCGTTTCGAGACTGATTGAGTCGGTCTCACCCGGGCAGGCAAATATGCTGGAACAAATAAGGGAGACGATACTCGACCTGAACGACAAGATCCTGAAAACAAGGTCTCAGAATGAGATGCTTATCAATCGTTCGAGAGAGAATATCGTGAAAACAATGGAACTGTTAGGGCGATTTAAAGTGCCCGGAAGCAATTACAGCGGCGAAGGCAAAATCGACAAGGTCCAGACCAATATCGCCCTGGATAGGAGGGCCTGATGTCCGGATTGTTTGATGGACTGGAACTGGGAAAACGTGCTCTCTCCACTCATCAGTTGTGGCTGAATACCATCGGTCACAATATTGCCAACGCCAATACTCCGGGATATACCCGGCAGAGGGTTCACACCACCACGACGCATCCCTATGAAACCACTGTCGGCCCGGTGGGAACCGGTGTCAAGGCCACCGATATTTATCAGGTGCGCGATTTATTCCTGAACCAGCAGTACCGTCAGGAAAACCGCTCCCTCGGTCAGTGGACGTCGATGGAGAAAACGCTGTCCCAGGTCGAGGCGCTTTTCGCCGAGCCGAATGACCAATCCCTGAGCGATCAGATGGATCAGTTCTGGAATGCATGGTCGGATCTGGCCAATAATCCGGAATCACTGGCGGCGCGGTCGGCACTGAAAGAGCAGACCAATCTGATGACGAGCAGTTTTCATCGGTTGTATACGCAATTGACCGATCTCCGGAAATCGGTGGATGAAGACATTGCCCTGACGACTAAGCAGGTTAATCAATATTCGACTGAACTGGCCTCATTGAATATGCAAATTTCGCGTTCCGAGCTGGGGGGCGAAAACGCCAATGATCTGCGCGACAAGCGCGATTATCTGATCGACCAGCTGTCGGAACTGGTCAATATAAATGTTGCGGAGCAGGAAAACGGTACGGCAACCGTATATATCGGGTCACTGGCAATTGTCGACGGGACATCCTCATTTAATATCGGTACCTATAAATCGGGTGCCGGGGCTATTTCCGTCAACAATGTCGTCTGGCAGGGGACGGAAAAGAACGTCAAAATTCTTGGCGGTCAGCTTAAAGGTCTGATCGACACCCGGGATAATGTCATTCCCCAATATATCCAGGCCCTTGATGATATGACGGCGACACTGATAGAGAATGTTAACGCTCTGCATCAGACCGGTTACGGCCTCGATGGTTCGACCGGAATAAATTTCTTCAACGCGAATTATACTTCGGCCGGCGATTTCAAGCTGTCCGATGAAATAGAAAACAACATTAACCGAATTGCAGCCTCGTTGTCGGGAGAGGTAGGTGATAACAGAAATGCTCTGGCCATCGCCGATTTGCGAAACACCACCTTGATGCTGCGCGGGACCGCGACTATAAGCGAGTTCTACAGCGGCTTGATGGGACAGATCGGTATCGAGGCGGGAACCGCCACCAGCACCAAGGAGAACTATCAGTTGCTGGTGGACCAGATCGAAAGTTCCCGTCAATCGGTTCAGGGTGTATCGCTCGACGAGGAAATGACGCAAATGATCAAGTACCAACAAGCGTACGATGCGGCCGCACGGGTAATTACCGTCATGGATGAGGCGCTGAGTACGGTTATCAAGGATATGGGGATTGTTGGTAGATAATAGAAGCATGATAAACAGACAGCTTTAGGCCACGGAGGGTATCGTGTTAATACTGACAAGGAAGTTGGGTGAGTCGATTACTATCGGCGATGATATCAAGATTACCGTCCTGGGAGTCTTCGGACGCCAGGTCAGAATCGGTATCGAGGCGCCGTCAAAAGTAGTCGTTCATCGCGAAGAAATATACGTGAAGATTCAGCAGGAGAATCGAAAGGCCGCGAAGTCGGTCAAGCAGGACCTGGCCAGCGTTATGAAAATGCTCAAAGGCAAAATTGTCGGGGATGATACCAAGAAGAAAAAATCCCCCGATATAAGCTATAAGAAACCAGGCGGTAAACATAATCGCAGCAATGATGCTACCAAACTTGACAACTCGGAGAAACCTTGATGTTCTGGAGTAAGAAAAAACCGGACAAAAATATTAAGGATCCTGTCGCCAGGTACGGCGAAATGTTGAGGAAGAATAATGCCGATAAGGCAAAAATGCCGCAAAATCATGGCCCCAAAGTAAAGAATCCGCCGCGCGGAAGTGACAGGGAGTTTGTCTATTACGAAGATTAGGAAGCTATGAGAATCACGAACAACATGATATCGGATCAGGTGCTGACCAACCTGAATCGTTCTCTGGCAAGATTTATGGCGCTGGAACAGAATATGTCATCCGGCCGGCGAATCAATAAGCCGTCCGATGACCCGATCGGTACCCAGAAGGATCTGCGTTACCGAAAGGTCCTTTCGGAAATCGAACAATATCAGACAAACATCAACAATGCCTCAAATCTCCTTGCTTCATACGATAATATTCTCGGCAATGTCAGCGATATCCTGTCCTCGGCGAGGGAATTGGCAGTCTCGCTTTCCAATGATACCTTCGATGCCAATGCCAGAGATTCCGCCTCCAATGAGGCCCAGTCTCTTTTTGACCAGATTATCGAACTGGCCAACAGCCAGATCGAAAGCCGTTATATATTTTCCGGTTATAAAACCGATGTTAAGTCTTTCCGGGCCGGTGTGGCCGGAGTAAGCTATCAGGGAGATACTGGCAATATTGCGGTCGAGATTGAGGCCGGGAGCAAAGTCAACGTTAACCTGATCGGTTCCGATATCCTGTTGGGACAACTCGCTCCGCTTGGTGAAGATGCTGATTTTGAGGCCGGCATCGATGGCAACACTCTTTTGAGCGAATTGAATCTTGGTGCCGGTGTCGACTTGTCGGCCGGGACCTTTGTCGTTGCCGATAATAATTCCGGACTGAATGTAACTGTCGATATCACCGGTGCGGTTACCGTTAATGATGTCATCACCATGGTCAACAATCAGTTGACAGCGGCCGGCATCACCAATTTGACCCTCGACTTTGGACTCGAGGGCAACAATCTTCGCTGGCAGGCGGTCGATACCGGTTTGATCACCGATGCCACTCCGCTGTCGAATCTCAATGACGGCGATGGAGTTGACCTGGCTACCGGAAAATTCGTGATCCATAACGATGATAATTCCATCAATATCGAAGTCGATGTTTCTTCGGCCGCCAATATCGGTGATGTCATAAACGCCATAAACAGCGCTCTCATGGCAGGCGGTGTCAGTAATGTTACGGCCGCCATTAATGCCGCCGGTAACGGTATTGATATCACTGACAGCAACGGTGTTCCGCTCGGTCTCAGCATTGATGAATTCTCGACAACATCAACAACCGCTTCCGATCTGGGCATCCTCGGCGACATAGGCCCGGTTCTTCTCGGCGGTGACCTTAATCCCAGTATGGATTTCTCAGTCAGTGAGGCCGTTTCCGGGCAGACCACCGGCGCCGATCTCGGGCTGCTGGGTGACTTATCGCTGGCCAAATCGGGTGACAGGATTGCACCGATTCTGACCCTCACCACGCCGCTCGCGCTTCTGAACAATGGACAGGGCATGGAACTCGGCCAGGTTAAAATATCACAGGGAAACCGCTTTATATTCCTGGATCTGGGCAACTCCACCTATACCACCGTCGGCGACCTGATTGATGCTTTTAATAATTGCGGTTTTGATATCGAGGCTTCGATCAATGAATCCCAGACCGGTATTCAAATCATCTCGACCTCGACCAGCACCACTTTCAAGATTGAAGAGGTCGGTGACGGCAATACCGCGCACGCTTTGGGGATTTTTGGTTCGACCGATATTCTCGGCTCAATGATGATTCTGGTCGATGCTCTCAAGAATAATGATCGCGATGTTATCGGACAGATTATCGGTAATATCGATAACGGCCTGCAGAATGTTCTCAATCACCGCGCCGCCGTCGGTTCCAAAGTGATTCGAATGGAGACAACCAGTTCGCGCCTGAGCGATCTGTCATATAATTTCACGAAAATGCTCAGCGATGTCGAGGATGCTGACTTAACACAGTTGGTTACCGATCTGGCAATGCAGGAAAACAGCTATCAGTCGGCTTTGATCGCTGCCTCCAAAATTATTCAACCTTCGTTGCTGGACTTTTTGACATAGAAGACTGTTTTATTACAGGGGAAGTATAAATGAAAGTCATGACACAAAGATTCGGAGAACTGGAAATTCCGAATGACAAAATCATTACCATGTCAAAACCGATTCTCGGCTTTGAAAACCTGAAACGGTACTGCCTGATCGAACGCGAGGACTGCGAACCATTCCTGTGGTACCAGTCCATCGATGATCCATCCACGGCATTCCCGGTTGTGAATCCGCTGCTCTTTTGCCCCGGTTACAGAATTGAGGTGAATCCAAAGGAAATCGAGGAATTGAGAATCAAGGATGTCAGGTCCATTGAAACCTACACCATTGTCACCATCCCGACCGATCCTCATGACATGTCGATCAACTTGCAGGGTCCCATTCTGATCAATACCGAAACACGCCTTGCCAAGCAACTGGTACTGGTCAATTCCGGTTATGATGTAAAGTATTATGTCATGCAGGATAATGACGGGGTTATTGAAGAAAATCAATACCAGACAGCCACAACCGTGTAAGTTCAATGCCGGGCAAAAAGAACAAAAACAAGCGGGCAAGGAATGCCCGCAAAGGGGCCGGTTCATCTTCAACGGCGAAAACCTCTTATAAAGAGAATAAAAGTATCCGCGATGCCACCGCCGGCGCGGTATTGATATCGGCCGAGAAATTTTATTATGACCGGAAATTCGACCGCTGCATCGAAATACTCAAAAAGCTGTCGCCGGATATTACCGGTGAGCC